>NZ_JBWKZM010000008.1:0-141723 GCF_059424465.1 Simplicispira sp. GW247-4R2A
GCCCTCCCCGATCTCCGTCCACCCCGCGTGAACCGGCCGAGCCGCAAACGCCAGCCGCTGCGGCCCGCCCGCTTCTGCGCCGCCCGGTGCTGGCGGCGCCGCGCCCTGCGGCACGCCCGTCACCCGTGGCCCGTCCGCCGGCTGCGGTTCGCCCACCACCCGCGCAGCGCAGCGCACGCGCACCAGCCAAGCCGGCCGCAGTGGCCGCGAGCGCGCTCTCGCCCGGCGACAGCACACGGCTCAACAAGCGCCTGGCCGAGCTGGGCGTGTGCTCGCGCCGCGAAGCCGACGACTGGATTGCGCACGGTTGGGTCTACGTCAACGGCGCCGTGGCCGAGATGGGCATGCGCGTCACTGCGCAGGACAAGATCACGGTGGAGCGCGCAGCGCAGCGCCAGCAGGACAAGCAGGTCACCATCCTGCTGCACAAGCCCATGGGCTACGTGTCTGGCCAGGCCGAAGACGGCCACGAGCCGGCGGCGTCACTCATCAACCCGCGCAGCCAATGGCGCGAAGACCACAGTGGCCTGCGCTTTTCGCCGCCGCAACTGCGCGGTCTGGCGCCCGCCGGGCGGCTGGATATCGACTCGGTGGGGCTGCTGGTGCTGACGCAGGACGGACGCGTGGCGCGCCAGCTCATTGGCGAGGATTCCAGCGTCGACAAGGAATACCTGGTGCGCGTGGTCTACGAGGGGGATGGCGCACGGCGCTCGGGTGAACGTGCGCAGCCCTTGCAGGAAATTGATGAGCGAGATCCGGTGCGCACCAACGTGCAGGCGGTGTTTCCCCAGGCGCTGCTGGAGCGCCTGCGCCATGGCCTGAGCCTGGACGGCCAGCCGCTCAAGCCCGCCAAGGTGGATTGGCAGAACCCCGAGCAACTGCGTTTCGTGCTGGTCGAAGGCAAGAAGCGCCAGATTCGCCGCATGTGCGAGCAGGTGGGTCTCAAGGTGGTGGGATTGAAGCGCATCCGCATCGGCCGTATCACGCTGGGCGCGCTGCCAGTGGGGCAGTGGCGCTTTCTCTCTGCGAACGAGCATTTCTAAGCGAGCGCGGCCAGCCCGTCGTCCATTTCTGGAGCCCACGTGACAGCGACTTCCTCAACGCCCAAGGGCCCCAAGAGCAAGACCGCACGCGCCGCCGCTGCAACCGCTGCGGCCGTGCGGCAACTGCGCGCCACCGATGCGCGCGGCGTGGCCCGCCTGGCCACGCTGGCCACGGCTGGCGTGACCGACATCGCCGAGGGCGTGCACCGCTCGGTCCTGGACAGCATGGGCCTGCCGGGCGGCAAGGCTTCCGGGCGAACGCGCGGACTCACGGGGCTGGTGTACCAGGGCATTCGCGGCGTCACGCGGCTGGTGGGTGTGGGCCTGCAGGCCGCCCTGCTGCGGCTCGAACCCTTTCTGGATCGCGGCAGCGAAGCCAGCGCCGCGCCCCCGCCCGAGCGCGAAGCCGTGCTGGCGGCGCTCAATGGCGTGATGGGCGACCGCCTGGCCGCCGACGGCAACCCGCTGGCGCTGCCCATGGAGCTGCGCCAGCAGGGCCGCCCCATCGACCTGGCGGCGCTGGGCGCCTCGGGCCAGGCGACCGGCAAGGTGTTGCTGCTGCTGCATGGCCTGTGCATGAACGACCTGCAGTGGCAGCGCGCAGGCCACGACCATGGCGCACTGCTGGCCAAAGAGCTGGGCTACACACCGGTTTACGTGCGTTACAACACGGGCCTGCACACCTCCACCAACGGACGTGAGCTGGCCGGACGCATCGAAACCCTGCTGGCCGATTGGCCGGTGCCGGTGCAGGAATTCACGGTGCTGGTGCACAGCATGGGCGGCCTGGTGATGCGCAGCGCCTGCCAGCACGCGGCGGATGCCGGCCAGCAATGGATCGGGCGCCTGGACAAGCTGGTGTTTCTGGGCACGCCGCACCACGGCGCGCCGCTGGAGCGCGCTGGCAACTGGGTGGACGTGGTCCTCGGCAGCACGCCCTGGAGCCGGCCCTTTGCGCGCTTGGGGCAGTTGCGCAGCGCCGGTATCACCGACCTGCGCTACGGCCATGTGCAGGACGCCGACTGGCAGGGGCACGACCGCTTCCGCAGAAGCCCGGACAAGCGCCAGCCGCTGCCCTTGCCGGACGGCGTTGCCTGCTTCACCGTGGCGGCGACCCTGGCGCGTCAGCGCAGCCCGCTGGCCGAGCGCCTGCTGGGTGATGGCCTGGTGCCATTGGCCAGCGCGCTGGGCCAGCACGAGCAGCCCGCGCATGCGCTGGTGTTTGCCAAGAGCCGCCAACTGGTGGTGTACGGCGTGGGACACCTGCAATTGCTCGACAACCCGCGCGTGGCGCAGCAACTGGTGCAGTGGCTGACGCGCTGACGCAGCAGCGCGGCGCTACCATTGCCTTCCCAAGGAGACAACGTGGAAAACAAAAAATACCGCTTGGTGACGCGCAGCGACTTCGATGGCCTGGTCTGCGCCGTATTGCTCAACGAACTGGACCTGATCGACGAGATCACCTTCGTGCACCCCAAGGACATGCAGGACGGCAAGATCGCCATCACCGAGCGCGACATCACCACCAACCTGCCGTATGTGCCGGGCGCGCACCTGGTGTTCGACCACCACGAATCCGAGACGGTGCGCAACGCGGGGCGCCGCGACGTCAACCACATCATCGAAGCCCATGCGCCGTCGGCGGCGCGCGTGGTCTACAACCACTACGGCGGCAAGGCGGCTTTCCCGCACATCACCGACGAGATGATGGCGGCCGTGGACCAGGCGGACTCGGCCCAGTATTCGCGGGACGACATCCTCGACCCGCAGGGCTGGGTGCTGCTGAACTACCTGATGGATTCGCGCACCGGCCTGGGGCGCTTTCGGGAGTTCCGCATCAGCAACTACGCGCTGATGATGGACCTGATCCAATACTGCCGCGACCACACGATCGAGCAGATTCTGGATCTGCCCGATGTGCAGGAGCGCGTGGCGCTGTACCGCGACCATGCGGCCAGGGCCAAGGAGCAGATCCTGCAGTGCGCCATTCAGATTGGCAACCTGGTGGTGCTGGACCTGCGGCCCGAGGAGACCATCTGGGCGACCAACCGCTTCATGATCTACGCACTGTTCCCCACCGCCAACATCTCCATCCATGTGATGTGGGGCCTGCAAAAGCAGAACACCGTGCTGGCCGCGGGCAAGTCGATTCTGGACCGCAGCAGCAAGACGCATGTCGGCAACCTGATGCTCGAATTTGGCGGCGGCGGGCATGCGGCCGCAGGCACCTGCCAGGTGGCCAACGAGAAGGCCGACGGCATGCTGCAAATGCTGGTCCGGCGCATCAACACCGACGGTTAAAAATAACCATCAAATATGGCTCTATGGCTTATACAGTAAGCGCTAGCAGCTATTGAATTTGAGTTTCTTTCGGGTTGCGCCCTGTGTGCCGCCGGCGCTTGAAACCCGCCCCGCCCGCCCCTAAATGGGGGCTTGCAAGCGCCACGCCCATCCTGGGGCGGTGCTTTCGTCTTCTTTCCATTGTCGTTTCGTCAACCTATCCGTATGAGCAAACAAACCCTGTCCTTCCAGGCCGAAGTGGCCCAGCTGCTGCACCTGGTCACGCACTCGCTGTATTCGAACCCCGAAATCTTCGTGCGCGAGCTGATCTCCAACGCCTCCGACGCCTGCGACAAGCTGCGTTTCGAGGCGCTGGACACGCCAGCGCTGTACGAAGACGCGCCCAACCTGGAAGTGCGCGTGTCTTTCGACAAGGACGCCAAGACGCTCACCATTGCCGACAACGGCATCGGCATGAGCGCGCAAGAGGCCATCGACCACCTGGGCACCATTGCCAAGAGCGGCACCAAGGACTTCATGGGCAAGCTCACGGGCGACCAGAAGCAGGACGCCCAGCTCATCGGCCAGTTCGGCGTGGGTTTTTATTCGGGCTTCATCGTCGCCGACAAGATCACCGTGGAGTCGCGCCGCGCCGGTTTGCCCGCCAATGAAGGCGTGCGCTGGGTCAGCGGCGGCAGCGGCGATTTTCAGGTCGAGCAAATTGACCGGCCCGCACGCGGCACCAGCGTCATCCTGCACCTGCGCGCCGACGCCGAGGAATACCTCAACGCCTGGAAGCTCAAGAGCGTCATCGCCAAATACTCCGACCACATCAGCCTGCCCATCCTGATGGAAAAGGAAGAGTGGAAAGACGGCGAGCTGCTGACCCCCGGCGACGAAAATGGCGGCCGCCAGCCCGGCGGCATGGTCAAGACCGGCGAATGGGAAGCCGTGAACAAGGCCAGCGCCCTGTGGACCCGCCCCAAGAAGGACATCACCGACGAGCAGTACCAGGAGTTCTACAAGGCCATCAGCCACGACCACGAGGCCCCGCTGACCTGGGCGCACAACCGTGTCGAGGGCAACACCGAGTACACGCAACTGCTCTATATCCCCGCCAAGGCCCCGTTCGACCTGTGGAACCGCGACAAGAAGGCCGGCATCAAGCTCTACGTCAAGCGCGTCTTCATCATGGACGACGCCGAGGCGCTGATGCCCAGCTACCTGCGCTTCGTCAAGGGCGTGATCGATTCCAGCGACCTGCCGCTCAACGTCAGCCGCGAGCTGCTGCAGGAAAGCCGCGACGTGCGCGCCATCCGCGAAGGCTCGACCAAGCGCGTGCTCTCCATGCTGGAAGACCTGGCCAAGCACGACAGGCACGACGCCGCAGCCAACGCCGACGGCGTGACCGATGTGGTCGACGCCGACGACAAGGCCAAGGAAGGCAAGTACAGCCAGTTCTACGCCGAGTTCGGCGCGGTGCTCAAGGAAGGCCTGGGCGAAGATTTCGGCAACCGCGAGCGCCTGGCCAAGCTGCTGCGCTTTGCCTCCACGTCAAGCGACACGGCAAGCGTTTCGTTCGCCGACTACAAGGCGCGCATGAAGGAAGGCCAGGAGGCCATCTACTACATCACCGCCGACACCCTGGCCGCCGCCAAGAACAGCCCGCAGCTCGAAGTTTTCAAGAAGAAGGGCATCGAAGTGCTGCTCATGACCGACCGGGTCGATGAGTGGGCACTGAACTACCTGCAGGACTTCGACGGCACGCCACTGCAAAGTGTGGCCAAGGGTGCGGTCGATCTGGGCAAGCTGCAGGACGAGGCCGAGAAGAAGGCCACTGAGGAAGCGGCCGAGGCCTTCAAGCCGCTGCTCGCCAAGCTCAAGGAAGCGCTCAAGGACAAGGCCGAAGACGTGCGCGTCACCTCGCGCCTGGTCGATTCACCCGCCTGCCTGGTGGTGCAGGACGACGGCATGAGCACGCAACTTGCCCGCATGCTCAAGCAGGCCGGCCAGCAGGCACCTCAATCCAAGCCCGTGCTGGAAGTGAACCCCGAGCACCCGCTGGTGAAGAAGCTCGACGGCAGCGTGCACTTCAACGACCTGGCCAACATCCTGTTTGACCAGGCGCTGCTGGCCGAAGGCGGCTTGCCGGACGATCCGGCGGCCTACGTGCGCCGGGTGAATGCGCTGCTGGTCTAAAATCTAGTTAAAAATAGCTGCTAGCGCTTACCCAGTAAGCGTTAGCAGCTATCAAAACTAAAGTGATCTGACGGTACTGCAGGTGCAGCGGCGTTTCAGACGGGCCGTTTTGCCGAGCGCAGTATCCGGGCGTGCAGCGCATCGCGCTCGGTGGGGGCGGCATCCATCAGATCTTTGAGGGTCCGCTCGGGCAGTACCACGCTCTGGCGCCGGTCTTTGGCGACCGGGACGTTGCGCCAGCCCGAGAGCACCATCCAGTCCCACAGCTCGCGCGGCATGGGGTGGGTGACCTGCATCTTCAGACTGCCGCACATGATGGACGCTCCAACCGGAGGCAAGGGACCGACGGGCGGCGCCGCGCGCTTGGTGCGGATGGAAAACAAGGTGCGCAGCTTGTCTTTCATGGGTGCTGTTGTGTGGGGTAGTGGCAAGACCTTGCAGCATACAAGAACCACCCTTGACGGGTCAGACTGCCAGTGGTTCTTCGTGCATGGCTTCGATCTGGTCTTCCAGCAAGGCGATCTGCCCGCTCCAGTAGTCGCTTGAGCCAAACCAGGGGAAGTTGATCGGGAAGATCGGGTCGTGCCAGCGCCGTGCCAGCCAGGCACTGTAGTGGATCAGGCGCAGCGTGCGCAGCGGCTCGATCAGGGCCAGTTCGCGCCGGTCGAAGCTGCGGAACTGCTCGTAGCCCTCCAGCAGCGCACTCAATTGCCCGGTGCGCTGGCGCCGGTCGCCCGAGAGCAGCATCCAGAGATCCTGCACCGCTGGCCCACTGCGGGCGTCGTCCAGGTCGACAAAGTGTGGGCCGCCGCGCCCCCACTCATCCAGCGGGGTCCAGAGAATGTTGCCGGGGTGGCAGTCGCCATGCAGGCGGATCTGCGTGGAGGTTTTAAGGCTAAATTGGCCTCCAGCGCTTGATGGAACAGCGCTGACAGCTATGGTTTCAAGAGCGCGCTGGCACACGTCCAGCCAGCGCGATTGCATGTCCAGCGGCACGGCGGCATGCGCCACCAGCCAGTCGCGTGGTTCTTCGCCAAAGCTCTGCACGTCCAGCGCCGGGCGCTCGGCAAACGGCCTGGCCGCGCCTACGGTGTGCAGGCGCGCGAGAAAGCGGCCTATCCATTCCAGCACCTCCCAATCGTCCAGCTCGGGCGTGCGACCGCCGCGCCAGGGGCTCACCGAGAAGAGGAAATCGCCATGCTGGTGCACCGTCTGGCCACCCAGCACCAGCGGCGCCACGGCCGGCACCTCGGCCTCCACCAGCTCGGCGGCAAACGTGTGTTCTTCCAGGATTTGCGCCCGGCTCCAGCGCTGCGGCCGGTAGAACTTGGCGACGACGCGCTCGCCGTCTTCCAGCGTGGCCTAATAAACCCGGTTCTCGTACGACGACAGCGCCATCAGGCGCCCATCGCCATACAGGCCGACGCTGGCCAGGGCGTCGAGCACCTGGTCGGGGCTCAGGCGCGCGTAGGGGTGCGGGTCGGTGCCGCCTGCGTGGTTTTCGAAGGGAGGCTGTTCAGTGGCGTCGGGTGGGCTCATGCCCCATTGTCGCCCTCGCCGCGCTCTGCCTGCAGACTGGCGATGTGGCCGGTGCGCGGATCGCCGTGGCCGGCGAGCATATCCTGGAACAAGGCCTGCGTGGCCTCGGGGCCGAGGTGCCGCTGCACCACCAGCCAGGGCGCGGGCGGTGATTGCACTGCGGTGAGCAATTGGCTCCAGGCGCCCACCAGGCGATCGTTCAGCCCCTGCGCGCCCCACTCGCCGTGGCGTTTCTTGACCTGTGCAGGGGCGAAGAACATCACCGGGCGCGGCCCTGGCAACTGCCCGGCGCCGCCCAGGTCCTGCACGTGGCTGGCGCCGACGGAGCAGCTGTAGGCCAGCCCCGTAAAGTGCGCGTGGATGCGCTTGCGCAGCGCCACGCTGCCGGCGAAATCGATGTAGACACTGGCCTGGGCACCGCCGAGTTGCTCCAGGGCATCGTAGGCCAGCACGCGGTCGTAGCAGCCCAGGCTCTCGCAGAACGCCACGTTGCCGGGCGAGGTGAGGCCCACCACCTCCAGGCCGCCGCGCTGCGCCAGTTGAAACGCCGTGCCCCAGGCGGTCTTGCTGGAAGCGCTGGAGAGCAGCAGGCGGCGCGCGCCGAAAAACTGCTGGTCGGCCAGAAAGTCGTCGATCAGCCAGGACGTGACGAACAGCGGGCGCAAGAGCGCCTGCAGGTCTTCGTTGTCGTTCCGGTAGAACGGGTCGGCGCTGCTGCGCAGGTAGTGGTTGTAGACCGCGTGCAAGCCCGCGCGGTGCGGCGCGCCGTCGCTGAAGCCCGCAGCGTTTGCGCGCTGGGGCGAGAGCACCGCGCTGCTCGCCATGGGCCAGTAGCCGTACAGGCGCTCGCCCATGGTGACGTCGGGGTGCGCAGATTCCACCACCGTGCCAAAGCCCCAGACCGGCACGATGCCCCAGCCCTCTTCACCGCTGGGAAAGAAGCCCCAGTAGTTCAGCAGGTCGCCCAGGGCCGCGTAGGTGACGTTGTTGGCGGTGAGCGCGAACGCATCGACGCGCACGCGCACCTGGCCATCGACAAGGGGCGTGTCGGGTGCCGAAACAAGGCGGGTGGTGGCCAGTTGGTCCTGGCGAACGAGGAGGGTGGTGGTCATTTCGCGACAGTAGCCCAAAGCGGTGGGCGTCTCAATGCCTGGGAGAGCCTTGTGAGACAGCGGGCACAAGGCCGGCCACGGCGACAATGGGCCTTTGCGCGAAGCGCCCTGCTTCGGCCGGACAGACAAGGTGCCCCCGTGCCCGCTTTGAACAAACGACTGCACATCGCACGCCGCGGCGTGCTCTATTCGCTGGTGCTGTGCACGCTGATTCTGCTGATCGGCGGGGTGGGCTTCTGGGCCCTGGACCCAGGCGTGCACACCCTGGCCGACGGCCTGTGGCTGGCCTTCACCACGGCGGCGACGGTGGGCTATGGCGACATCGTGCCCAGCACCCACGCCTCGCGCGGTTTTGCGGTGCTGGTGGTGCTGCTGGGTCTGGCGGTGCTGTCCTTGGCGACGGCCTCGCTGGCGGCCATCTTTGTGGAAAAGGACGCGCAGGCCGACGAGGTGGTGTTCGAAGAAGACCTCGCCAGCGAGATCAGCCTGTTGCGGGACGACATTCGCGTTCTGCGCGAGGAAGTGCGGGCGCTGCGCCAGCAGCCGCCCGCTTGAATGCTTATGCCAGGGTGATGTTCACGTCGATGTTGCCGCGCGTCGCGTTCGAGTACGGGCACACCTGGTGGGCGGCGTCGATCAGCTTTTGCGCAGCATCACGGTCCATGCCAGGCAGTGACACCTTCATGCGCACGGCAATGCCGTAGGCGTTGGGGATGGGGCCCAGGTCCACTTCGGCGTCCACGGCCAGGTCTTGCGGCAGCGTGAGCTGCGTCTTGCCGGCCACGGCCTTCATGGCGCCGATGAAGCAGGCCGAGTAGCCGGCGGCAAACATCTGCTCGGGGTTGGTGCCGGTGCCAGGCGTGCCGGGCGAAGAGAGCTTTACGTCCAGGCGGCCGTCGTCGCTGCGGGACGACCCTTCGCGGCCGCCGATGGTGTGGGCTTTGGCGGTGTACAGAACTTTGTCGAGCGTGGTCATGGTGGGTTCCTTCAAGGTTGTGCCTGCGGTGCAGGCGGGGGACAAACGGAATCTGTGGCCATGCCGCCAGCGGCGAGGGTGCCGCGCAGCGCCTGCAGTTGGCACTTCAGCGCGTGGATTTGCGGCAATTCGAGCTGGCTGTAGGCGCGCACACAGGCCGGTACGCTGCGCGCCTGCTGCTGCAGCGCGCGACCCGCCGGGGTGAGGGCGATGCGCACGCGCCGCTCGTCCGCGCTGTCGCGGGTGCGCTGCAGCCAGCCCGCAGCCTCCAGGCGCTTGAGCAGCGGAGTGAGCGTGCCGGAATCAAGGAACAGGCGCTCGCCGATGCTGGAGACAGGCAGATCGTCCTGCTCCCACAGCACAAGGAGCACCAGGTATTGGGGGTAGGTGAGGCCCAGGGCATCCAGCAGCGGCTTGTACACCTTGGTCATGGCAAGCGACGCCGAATAGAGCGCGAAACAGAGCTGGTGGTCGAGCAGCAGTTCGGGTGGGCTGGAGGGCGGGAGTCGCGATAGCATGGTCAAATTGTAGCGGACAATTAAATTGTGCACAATGTAATTGTCCGATATGCATGGCGGTGCAGTGCGTTGGCTGCGCGGGGGTTCATCGGGGTCAGACCCAATGAACCCCCGATAAACCCCAATGAACCGTCAGTACCCGTACACGCCGCGCCCTGTCTTGCGCCCAAGGTGCCCTGCGGCCACCAGCTCTTTGAGCAGTGGGCAGGCGCGGTATTTGCTGTCGCCGAACTCCTGCAGGTAGACCTCCATCACCGCCAGGCACACGTCCAGGCCAATCATGTCGGCCAGAGCCAGCGGGCCGATGGGCTGGTTGCAGCCAAGCTTCATGCCGGCGTCGATGTCTTCGGGTGTGGCAAGGCCTTCGGCCAGTACGAAGAACGCTTCGTTGATCATGGGCACCAGGATGCGGTTGACGACAAAGCCTGGCGCGTTCTTCACCGTGATGGGCGACTTGCCCAGCCGCAGCGCCAGTGCCTTGACGGCGTCGTGCGTGGCATCGCTCGTTCGCACACCGCGAATCAGCTCCACCAGCGCCATCATCGGCACCGGGTTGAAGAAATGCATACCGATGAAATGGCCAGGGCGCGAAGTGGCGGCCGCCAGTTTGGTGATCGAGATCGACGAGGTGTTCGATGCGATCAGCACCTCGGGCCCCGCAATGGCGTCGACCTGCTTCAAGATCTTGAGCTTGAGCTCGTAGTTCTCCGTCGCCGCCTCGATGATGAGCTGTGCGCCCTTGAGGTCGGCGTAATTCGTCGAAGTGTGGATGTGCGCCAACGCGGCATCCTTGTCGGCGCCGCTGATCTTTTCCTTCTTGATCAGGCGGTCCAGGCTGTTGGCGACTGTTGCGACGCCCTTGAGGACGGCCGCGTCCGAGATATCCACCATCACCACGTCCACGCCCGCCACTGCGCAGGCCTGCGCGATGCCGTTGCCCATGGTGCCCGCGCCGATGATGCCAACCTTTGTGATTTCCATATAGAGAGCTCTCTTCAAAGTGAAATAGACCTGAACGATGGTAGCGAGAATCGCCTGCGCTTGCGGTTATGGTGCGCCAGAGCCGCCGCTCGAAGACGGTGGCCCCACAACCAAGGAGACCCATGTTCGACTACATCGTGATTGGCGGCGGCTCGGCCGGCTGTGTGCTGGCGGGGCGCCTCAGCGAAGACCCGGCGGTGCGCGTGTGCCTGCTGGAGGCCGGCAAACCCGACAGCAGTGTGCTGATCCACTGCCCCGCTGGCCTGGCCATCATGGCCAAGTACGAACTCAACGGCTGGGGCCAGAACACCACGCCCCAGGCGGGCCTCAACGGCCGGTGCGGCTACCAGCCGCGCGGCAAGGTGCTGGGCGGGTCCAGCTCGATCAACGCCATGATCTACGCGCGCGGCCAGCACGCGGACTACGACCACTGGGCGGCGCAGGGCAACCCCGGCTGGGCGTGGGACGACGTGTTGCCTTACTTCAAGCGCTCCGAACACAACGAGCGCGGCGCCGACGCATTGCACGGCAGCGGCGGGCCGCTCAACGTCATGGACCTGCGTTCGCCCAACCCCTTTGCGCAGCATTTTGTCGAAGCCGGTGTGCAGGCGGGCGAAGTGCGCAACGGCGACTTCAACGGCCCGTCGCAGGAAGGCGTGGGCCTGTACCAGGTCACGCACAAGAACGGCGAGCGCTTCAGCGCCGCCAAGGGGTATCTCACGCCGCACCTTGCCAGGCCGAACCTGCGGGTGATTACCGGCGCGCGCGCCACGCGTATCGTGCTCGACGGCAAGCGTGCGGTGGGTGTCGAGTATGAGCAGGGCGGTGTGCGCCAGACGCTGCGCTGTTCGCGCGAAGTGCTGCTGTCGGCCGGCGCGCTGCTCTCGCCGCAGTTGCTGATGCTCTCGGGCATCGGGCTGGGCACGCAGCTGCAGCAGCACGGCATTGCCGTGGCGCACGATCTGCCCGGCGTCGGCCTGCATTTGCACGACCACGTGGATGTCGTGCAGGTCATGGACGCGCCGGGCCTCTACGACCTGTTCGGTATTTCGCTCCCTGGCGCCCTGCGCATCCTGCGCGGCATCGGCGAGTGGCGCCGCGCGCGCAGCGGCATGCTGACCACCAACTTCGCCGAATCCGGCGGTTTCATCAAGAGCCGCCCCGAGGAAGCCGCGCCGGATTTGCAACTGCACTTCGTTATCGGCAAGCTGGTGGACCATGGCCGCAAGACGGTGCTGGGCCACGGGTACTCGTGCCACGTCTGCCTGCTGCAGCCCAAGAGCCGGGGCAGCGTGCAGCTCGCCAGCAGCGATCCCAATGCCCTGCCGCTGGTGGACCCCAACTTCCTGGGCGAGCAGGACGACCTGGACCGCCTGGTGCGCGGCGTGCGCCGCATGCGTGAAATCCTGGGCCAGAGCGCGCTGGCAAAGTTTGGCGCGCGCGAATCCAAGGCCTCTGCCGGCGCCACGAGCGACGCGCAAATCGAGCAGTTCATCCGCAACCACGCCGACACCATCTACCACCCGGTGGGTAGCTGCCGCATGGGGCAGGGGCCGCTCGATGTGGTGGATGCCGAGCTGCGCGTGCACGGGTTGCAAGGCCTGCGGGTGGTGGACGCGTCCATCATGCCGCGCGTGGTCAGCGGCAATACCAATGCGCCGACCATCATGATTGCCGAGAAGGCGGTGGATTTGCTGCGCGCTGCGGCGTGAAAAACCGCACGCTTGCCGCTGATGCCTGGCGAAATAAGGATTTCTCAAGGGGCGGATAAGAAATTTTTAACGGCGATTTTCAAGCGGAATTTCTAGACTTCCTTTCGTGGCTCTCCGGGCACCGTGCCTGGAGGGACGAGCCATGAAACGCAACGCGCCAGACGCGAAGGAAGCACTTGCCATGAAGTTCGACAGCGAGGAATTGACCGCCATTGCCCAACCGGAGGGCACCGTTCGGTGGGACATGTACGCCACCATTCACAAGGCCTTGCGCGCCTGCATGTGCGACGCGCTCGTGGCGGTGGGCCGCATGGACACCGACGACGACCTGGAGTGCGCCCAGACCTGCCAAAGCGTGCTGGGCCTCATGGACTTCTGCCACAGCCACGTGCAGCATGAGAACGCTTTCGTGCATCCCGCCATCGAGCAGCTCGCACCCGGAGAGAGCGCACGCGCCGCGGCCGAGCATGTGGAGCACGAAGCCGACATCGCGCGAATCGCCGCTGCTGCGACGCGGCTCATGGGTCTGCCTGCTGCGCTGCGTCGGGGCGAAGCGCACCGCCTCTACCACCAGCTCTCGCGCTTCGTCGCCCACAATTTCGAGCACATGCTCATGGAGGAACACCAGCACAACGCAGTGCTGTGGGCTGGGTTCAGCGACGCGCAGTTGCAGGGCATCGAGGATGCGCTGCGTGCCGCCATTCCCCCGCAGGAAATGATGGAAGACCTGCGCTGGATGCTGCCGGCCCTCAGCCCTGCCGAGCGCGCCGGCCTGATGCGCGGCATGCGCGAGGAGGCGCCACTGCCGGCCTTTTCCGCGGCGCTCGCGCTGGCACGCCAGCACCTGAACGCCACGCAATGGAGCAAGCTCGAAGGTGCGCTGGCGCAGGCGTCCTAGTCCGCTCGCTACATGCCAAGCTTCCACACCACCCAGACGATCCGATCCGCGCGCCACAAGCGCTGGTGTGGGCGCTGTTGTCGGAGCT
Organism: Simplicispira sp. GW247-4R2A; assembly: GCF_059424465.1. Lineage (NCBI taxonomy): Bacteria > Pseudomonadati > Pseudomonadota > Betaproteobacteria > Burkholderiales > Comamonadaceae > Simplicispira > Simplicispira sp. GW247-4R2A. The sequence goes on from NZ_JBWKZM010000008.1 coordinate 13,347, forward strand.
TGCGGCGTCGCCGGTCACGGAGTGGCGCGCAGGCACCGACTTTGCCTGGTGGAGTACCCACTCCGGCCTGCGAGTACGGGCCAGGCACACGCTGCATCCAGAGCCGCAAGGGGTGTGCCGCGTTTGCCTGGAGCTTCGGATGCCGGGTGCGCCGGGTTCCCGCGCTGCGTTGTTCCCCGGTGCGATAACAAAGCGGTACTTGGCACTCGAGGCAGCGTGCCTTGCAGCGTACGCGCAGCCCGATGCTGCAGGCGTCAAGGCCGGCGCAGCCGACCCGAGGGAGGACTTGCCTTGAGAGCGCAGGGCGCTCAGCGGGAAACCGTATCCAGTTCCACCGGGCGCTTGAGCACCAGCCGCAGCCGCCCTCTGCCAGTCTTTTCCAGCCGGATGTGCGGGCTGTTTTCCTGCAGCCGCCGCTGCAGCAAGAGCAACCGCGCCTCCAGGTTGTCGGCCACGTCAGGCAGCTTGAGGCTTGCGTCCAGCCGCAGTTCGCGGTTGGAGAAATCCACCCGGCCCGTCGCAAGCGTTTCGCGCAGCAGCTTGCAGAAGATGGCGCCGGCAACGCCCTTGATCAGATAGTCGTCGTTGAGGAATACGCTGTCGTTGGCGCTGAAATGGCGCACGCGCACCGGCGATCCGGTGGGCGGCCGGGCGCTTGCCAGCGCAGGTTCGGCCGGTTCGGCGTGCTCCGCGAACGCGCGCAGCGGGTCCAGCGCCACCGCCAGTTGGCCGGCCAGTGCCACCAGCGCGTCTTCTTCCTGGTAGCCAAAGCGCATTTCGTCGGCGCTTTCCACGAACACCACGCCGAGCATGCGGCCGGCGGCCAGCAGGGGAATGGCCAGCTGGCTGCCTGGTGCATCGAGGCCGGGGTAGGGGATATCCTGCCCGGCGGGAGTGGCGTCGGCCGCCATGCTGCGGCGGATGGAATGCGTGTACAGGCTGGCGTGCGTCACATGGCTGATGCGCACCGCAGTGCGCTGCTGCGCTGCCACGCCGATAACGCCCTGGCCAAGCCCCACTTCGGACCCCACGCCGGACTGCGCATAGCCCATGCTCGCCACGGTGTAGAGCCGGCCGGTCGCGGCGTCGGGCAGCAGCACCATGGCGTGCTCCACGCCCATGTAGGCGCGCATGCCGGCAAACAAGGCCTGCACCAGGTCCTCCAGCGCGGTGCACTGCGCCAGGTCCTGGCAGCAGCGGCGCAGCGCGTGCAGCAGGTCGCAGCGGGCGGGCGCAGGGCTCAGGCCTTCACCCGGCAGCGATTCAATGTCTTCGACGCGGTAGATGTCGGCCCCCCGCAGCACAAACACGTCGGCCATGCCTTCATGCGAGGCAATGCCCGCAAGTTGCGCCCGCATGCCTTCAAACAAGGGGCCGCTGTCCTCCGTGCGCAGATAGCGCAGATGCAACCGGTGCAGCAGCCCTGTGCCGGGGTCGGTCAGCAGCACCGTGGCGCAGGGGTTGACCAAGATGTTGCGCCGCGTTTTGTTGAAGAACTGGAACGACAGCGCGACATGCATCTCGTCCACGTACACCACCTGCGAGAGGTAGGCCACGTTGGGCATGCCTTCGGCATCGCAGGTCGCGACCATTCCGGGAACCGCGCCTTCCAGGCAGGCTCGCAGCGGCCGAAGGTCGGGTTCGGCGCGTGCCTTCATGTCGAGCCTTCCAGGGCGCGCAGCGGCGACCCGGCGCGCGGCCCCGGCGTTTGGTCGAACGCCTGCTCGGGCGCTATCTCGACCGCCACCAGTTCCTGCGGCTGCGCAACGTGAAGCAGGGCGGCGACGAACTCGGGCGGGTAGCCGAGCGAGCCAATCTCTCGCTGCATGGCGGCAACGTACGCGGGCTGAGCAGCTTGCTCGTAAGGCGTCGCAGAGCGCACCCGCGCGCGGGACGCCTTGAGCTGCAGCGTGCGGTTGGTGCTCGGCTGGCTGAGGACGATCGCCATCGGCCGGCCGGCTTGCAGATCGCTCAGTAGCTCGCGGCTCTGGTCAGGGCGCAGGAGGGCGGTGAGCTTGCGCCCATCCGGGCGCATGGAAAGTGCCAGGGCGCGTGCGATGCTGGGCTGGCTGGTGGCCGAGCGCGAGGCGACGATGCCCGAGACGCCAGCGTTGATCCAGGCGACGTGCTCGGGCAGCAGCAGGGGCGCGGCGCGGTTCGTCATGGCGACTGCATCATGCGCGAAAACGCTTGCGCGTCAACGCCAGCGCTACCCAGAACGCTAGCACGGTGGTGGCAATCAGCGTCCCCCCGCTCTGCAGCACGTGCTGGGGCCACTCGTCCATGAACAGCGGCCGCACCAGTTCCACTGCGTTGGTCAGCGGCAGCCAGTCCGAAATCGTGTGCACCAGCGGCGGCAGTTGCTCGCGCGGGAAGAACACCCCCGAGAGGAACATCTGCGGCGTCAGCACCAGGGTGAAGTAGTAGGTGAAGAAGTCGTAGCCCTTGGCCAGCGCATTGAAGATGAGCGCAATCGCCGAGAACATGATGCCCACGCACAGCAGCACCGGCCAGGCCACCAGCAGTTTGGGGCTGTGGCTGATGCCGAGCGCCAGCATCACCAGCAAAATCGCCGTCACCGTGAACAGCGCCTTGAACGCCGCCCACAGCAGCTCGGCCAGCAGCACGCTGTCGAGGCTGACCGGTGTGTTCATGATGCCTTCCCAGGTCTTTTGCACGTGCATGCGCGAGAAGGCCGAATAAAGCGCCTCGAAGCTCGCCGCGTTCATGGCGCTCATGCAGATCGAGCCACTGGCCAAAAACAGGATGTAGGGCACCGGCTCGCCATGCACCGTGAGCTTGCCCACCAGCGCCCCCATGCCGTAGCCGAAGGCCACCAGCCACATCAGCGGCTCGGCGATGTTGCCCACCAGGCTGGGAATGGCGAGCTTGCGCCAGACCAGCAGGTTGCGCAGAAATACCGGCCACCAGTTGCGCGAGAGGTCGGGCGCGCGCCAGAGGCTGGGCGGGCGGGCCACTTCACTTGGCGTCATGCGTCCTCCCTTATTTGGCGGCCGGTGAGTTTCAAGAACAAATCCTCCAGATTCGCCGGCCGGTGCAGGGTGCGCAGCTGCGGGTGCTCCAGCAGTACATCAAGCAGCGGGTGCGCATTCTGGGTATAGAAAAACACCGTCTCCCCGCTCACCTCGATGCGCTCGGCCAGTGGTGCCAGCCTGGCGTCGCGCTGCAAGGCCAGCGCTCCGGCGCCATAGACCTCCACCACCTCGCGCTCCAGGTGCTCGGCAATCAGGGTGCGGGGCGCGCCTTCGGCAATCTTCTTGCCGTGGTCGAGCACGATGAGGCGCGAGCACAGGCGCTCGGCCTCGTCCATGAAGTGCGTGGTGAGCAGGATGGAGGTGCCGCCCTGCACCAGGCGCTGCAGCCGCTCCCACATCAAATGGCGCGCCTGCGGGTCCAGGCCGGTGGTGGGTTCGTCGAGCAGCAGCAGGTGCGGGGCGTTGACCAGGGCTCGCGCCAGCGAGAGGCGCCGCTTCATGCCGCCCGAGAGCTCGCCGGGGCGGGCAGCAGCCTTGTGGCTCAGTGCGGCGAACTCCAGGAGTTGGGGAATGCGCTCATCCAGCACCGCGCGTTTCAATCCGAAATAGCGGCCATAGACGCGCAGGTTTTCAGAGCAGTTGAAGTCGGGGTCCAGCGTGTCGAACTGCGTCACCACCCCCAGCTGCTGCTTGATGGCCAGCGCGTCGCGCGGCATGGCGAGCGGCGCGCCACCTGCCGGTGGGTGGTAGTGGATGCTGCCGGCGTCTGGCGCCGTGAACCCCAGGCACATGCGGATGGTGGTGGTCTTGCCCGCGCCGTTGGGGCCGATCACGCCCAGGCATTCGCCGGGGGCGATGGCAAAGGAGACGCCGTCCACCACCACCGCGCTGCCGTAGGATTTGCAGAGCCCGGAGACGTCGAGCAAGGGCGGCGGGGCCAGCGGCACCGCGAGCGGTGGGGTGGAAGGCGCTGCAGCGTCGGGAGGGACCATGTGCGTGCATTCTCCCGCACGGCGGCGCCAGCGGGTGCAAGCCGCCGAATTTTAGGTAAAAAGTGCCTCTCGCGCTTACTGGATAAGCGCTGTAAGCTATCAAAACAAAAGCGATTGTGCCGTTGGACAGGCGCTTACTGAAACGCCACTTCGGCAAAGCTGCGGAGCTTGCGGCTGTGCAGGCGGTGGATGCCCCCGGCGCGCAGGATGTCCACCGCGCGCATGCCGATGCGCAAATGCTGGTCCACGCGCTCGCGGTAGAAATGGTTGGCCATGCCGGGCAGCTTGATCTCGCCGTGCAGCGGCTTGTCGCTCACGCACAGCAGCGTTCCATAGGGCACGCGAAAGCGAAAGCCGTTGGCGGCGATGGTGGCGCTTTCCATGTCCAGCGCCACCGCGCGGCTCTGGCTGAAGCGCCGCTGGGGCGTGTTGTCGGGCAGCAGCTCCCAGTTGCGGTTGTCGGTGCTGGCGACCGTGCCGGTGCGCATGATGCGCTTGAGCGCGCCGCGCTCCATCTGCGTCACGTCGGCCACGGCCTGCTCCAGCGCCACCTGGATCTCGGCCAGCGCGGGAATGGGCACCCACAGCGGCAGTTCTTCGTCCAGCACATGGTCTTCGCGCACGTAGGCGTGCGCGAGGACGTAGTCGCCCAGCTGCTGGGTGTTGCGCAGGCCCGCGCAGTGGCCCAGCATCATCCAGGCGTGGGGGCGCAGCACGGCGATGTGGTCGGTAATCGTCTTGGCGTTGGCCGGGCCGACACCGATGTTGACCATGGTGATGCCGCTGCGGTCGGCGCGCACCAGGTGGTAGCCGGGCATTTGTGGCAGGCGGGGCGGCGGCGCACCGAGGTCGTCCACGTCCTGCGCCGGCAGGCCTGTGCGGCGCGTGACCACGTTGCCGGGTTCGACGAAGGCGATGTACTCGCTCTCGGGGTTGGCCATTTCGGCGTGGCCCAGGCGCACGAACTCGTCGATGTAGAACTGGTAGTTGGTGAACAGCACGAAGTTCTGGAACCACTCGGGCGCCGTGCCGGTGTAGTGGCGCAGGCGGTGCAGCGAGTAATCCACGCGCGGTGCGGTGAACAGCGACAGCGGCTGCGCCTCGCCCGCCCGCGGCCGCCAGGTGCCGTTGGCGATGCCATCGTCCATGGCGGCCAGGTCGGGCAAGTCAAAGCGGTCGCGCATCAGCATGCGCCGCTCGGCGCTGAGCTGGCCTTCGACGTGGTCGTGCTCGGCAAACGAGAAGTGAATGGGAATCGGGTGCGTGCTCAGCCCGACCTCCAGCTCCACGCCGTGGCTCTTGCGCAGCAGGCGCAATTGCTCGGTGTAGTAACCGCCGAACAGGTCGGGTCGGGTGAGTGTGGTTTCGAAGGTGCCAGGCCCCTCGACGAAGCCATAGGCCAGCAGCGTATCGGCGCGTGCCACCGTAGTGGTGTGCAAGCGCACGTAGGGGTAGAAGGCGCGCACGCGCTCGGGCACGTCCTCGCCGGCCACGAAGCGCTGCATGGCGCCGCGCAGGTGCTCAATTTGTTGCTGGTAGAGCAGTTGGACTTGGGCGACGGCCGCGTCCGGGTCAGAGAAGTGGGCGGCGGGAACGGGGGCAGTGGTGAGCGGCATGCGCGCTATTGTGTACGCGCTGCAAGACGGCTTGGTGTCAACGCTGCCGGCGCTGTGCCAGCCAGGCGCGCGTCTGCAGCGCGTCCATAGGGCGTGCAATGCCGTAGCCCTGGGCCAAGTCACAGCGCAATTGCGTGAGAAGCGCTTGTTGCGCCGGCAGCTCTACGCCCTCGGCCACGGTGCGCAGCTTGAGGCTGCGGCCCAGTTCGATGATGGCGGTGACGATGGCGACATCGTCGCTTGAGTTTGGCGTATCCAGGACGAAGGAGCGGTCGATCTTGAGCTTGTCGAGCGGATAGCGCTTGAGGTAGGAGAGCGACGAATAGCCGGTGCCAAAGTCGTCGATCGCGATGCCCACGCCCAGCGCTTTGATCGTCTGCAGCGTCTGCAGCACCTGCTCGCTTTGCTGCATCAACACGGTTTCGGTCAGCTCCACTTCGAGAAACTGCGGCTGCAGGCCGGTTTCCGCAAGCACTGCGGCAATTTCCCCGGCCACGTCGCGCTGGCGAAATTCGAATGCCGAGAGGTTTACGGCCACTGGCACTTGTGGCAGGCCCGCGTCGTGCCAAGCCTTCAACTGACGGCAGGCTTCGCGCATCACCCAGCGACCGATGGGTGAGATCAAACCATGCGTCTCGGCAAAAGCGATGAATTTGTCCGGTGCCAGCAGGCCTTGGCGGGGATGCTGCCAGCGCACCAGCGCCTCGAACCCGGCGAGCGCGCCATCGGCCATTTGCACGACGGGCTGGTAATGCAGCACGAACTGGCTCTCTGCAATGGCTGTGTGCAGTTCCCGCTGCAATTGCAGCGATGCCATCGCATGATCGGCCATGCCTGGGGTGCTGAACTGGTGGTGGCCGCGGCCGCTGTCCTTGACCTGGCGCAGTGCCGCTTCTGCCTGGCGCAGCAGGCCGGCTGGAGTCTGCTCGTCGTCCGGGAACAGGCTGATGCCAATAGAGACGGACTGGCACACGCTGGTATCAGCCATCTCAATGGGTTCGGCCAGGCAGCGAAAGAGCTCGTCGGCCAAGCCTGCGGCTGTCGTACGGTCGGCACTTGGCAACACCACGACGAATTCGTCGGCGCCGGGCCGGGCAATGAACCCCCGCTCGGCCACGCACCCACGCATGCGCTCGGCCACCGCGCAGAGGATCTGGTCGCCAGCGCTGTGGCCCAGCGAGTCGTTGATCGTCTTGAAATGGTCGAGGTTGAGGTACAGCAATGCCACCTGGCGCTGGCGAGGGGTCTGCGCAGTGCGGGCCTGGGCCAGCGCCAGGGCCAACTGGTCGAGCAGCGCGCGGCGGTTGAGCAGCTTGGTCAGCGCGTCGTGCAGTGCAAGAAAAGCTTCGCGCTCCTGCATGCTCTTGCGCGCGCTGATGTCGCGCGCTACCACCACGCGGTAGTCGGCACCCTGCTGGGGCATGGTTTTGCCGATGACTTCCACTGGGATTTCGTGCCCATCGCGGTGGACGATGCACACCTCGTACAGGTATTCGCTGCCGTGGCTGGTGTAGTCCTGTGCAATGGGGCGCCAGGCGGGGGCGATGAAATCGAACATGGTGCGCCCTACCACCTCGTCTTGAGACAGTCCGGTGAGCCGGGTCATCGCCTCATTGCAATCGAGCACCACGCCGTCGCTGTGGAACATGATGGCTTCTTCCGTGGCCTCGGCAAACTTGCGCATGCGCTCTTCGCTCTCGCGCACCGCACGCTCTGCCGCCCAGCTCGCCGTGCACTCGTTGGTGACCGAGAGCACGCCGTCAGGCGCGCCGTCTGCACCGAAATGTGGGGTGAGGGTGACGCTGAACATGCGCACGCTACCGTCGTTAGCGCGCCGTTCGTGCAGGTATTTGACGCGCTCGCCGCTTCGACAACGTTCGGCATTTACGGCAACCTCAGCCCATTGGTTCGCGCCGATGACTTCCTCAGGCATTTTCCCGAGAATCGACAGAATGGAGAAGCCGTTCGCCTGCGCGTACGCGAGATTGGCAAAGCGGCACTGCCTGCTGGGAAGCTCGTAATACGCAATCTGCCCGCCCAGCGATTCTGCAAGGGCGTGCAGCAGCTCAGCGGCGCCGGGGCTTGCGGCGTCCTGGGGTGCGGCAGCTTGCGTGGTTTCGGTCATCGAATCCGTTTGGCGGGTGGCTGGCCTGCATACCGCAGGTCCGGGGTCGCAACAATAGCTTACATGGCGTGCGCTTGGTTTGCCTACGGGTTTGTGCCAAGACAAATGATGAACACGTTCTTAGGTAACGCGGAGCGTTTTGGACCTTTTTAGGGGGCACCGGATAATCCGCGCATGACCTCTCCATCTGCGCAACATGCGCTCGGCTTCGACACGCTTGCGCTCAACCCCGCGACTCTCGCCAATTTGCAGCAGCTCGGCTACCTGCAGATGACCCCTATCCAGGCTGCCAGCCTGCCGCCCGCGCTGCTGGGCAAGGACCTCATCGCCCAGGCCAGCACCGGCAGCGGCAAGACCGCCGCCTTTGGCCTGGCGCTGCTCGCGCGTTTGAACCCGCGCTGCTTTGGCGTGCAGGCGCTGGTCTTGTGCCCCACGCGCGAGCTGGCTGATCAGGTCAGCGAAGAAATCCGCCGCCTGGCGCGCGGCACGGACAACGTCAAGGTCGTCACGCTGTGCGGCGGCGTGCCGCTGCGCGGCCAGGCGCAAAGCCTGTCGCATGGCGCGCACATCGTCATCGGTACGCCTGGCCGTGTGATGGACCATCTTGAGCGCCAGCACCTGGCGCTGGACCAGCTCAATACCCTGGTGCTCGATGAGGCCGATCGCATGCTCGACATGGGTTTCTTCGACGACATCGCCACCGTGGCGCGCCAGTGCCCGAAAAACCGCCAGACGTTGTTGTTCTCAGCCACCTACCCGGAAGGCATCGCCAAGCTCAGCCAGCAGTTCATGAAAGAGCCGCAACGCATCACCGTGCAGGCGCAGCACAGCGCCGGGAAGATCGAGCAGCGCTGGTACGAGGTGAAAAACTCTGAGCGTTTGCATACCGTGTCCCTGCTGCTCGCGCACTTTCGACCCGAATCGTCGATTGCCTTCTGCAACACCAAGCAGCAGTGCCGGGACCTGGTGGCGGTGCTGCAGGCGCAGGGCTTCAGTGCGCTGGCGCTCTACGGCGAACTGGAGCAGCGCGAGCGCGATCAGGTGTTGGTGCAGTTTGCCAACCGCAGTTGCTCGGTGCTGGTAGCCACCGACGTGGCGGCGCGTGGCCTGGACATCGCCGATTTGGTCGCCGTCATCAATGTGGACGTGACGCCCGATGCCGAGGTACACATCCACCGCATCGGCCGCACCGGCCGGGGCGACGCCGAGGGCTTGGCGCTCAACCTGGTCAGCATGGACGAAATGGGCAGTGTCGGAAAAATTGAAGTGCTGCAGGGCCGCGCGTCGCAGTGGCAGCCGGTGGCTGAACTCACCCCCAGCGGCAGCGGGCCGCTGGTGCCGCCCATGGCCACCATCCAGATCATTGGTGGGCGCAAGGAAAAGATCCGCGCTGGCGACGTGCTGGGCGCGCTCACCGGCGACATGGGCTTTGCCCGCGAGCAGGTGGGCAAGATCAACGTCAACGCGTTCTCGACCTATGTGGCAGTCGAGCGTGGCATCGCCGAGCAGGTGGTCTCGCGCCTCAACGCCGGGCGTGTCAAAGGCAAGAGCGTGAAGGCGCGGCTGGTGGCGGAGGGCGGATGATCAGCCTGCTGCAGCGCGTGCGTGAGGCGCGCGTCGAAGTGGCGGACGAAGTCGTCGGCCAGATCGGGCCGGGCCTGCTGGTGTTGGTCTGTGCCGAGCGCGGCGACACCGAAGCCGAGGCCGACCGGCTGCTGGCCAAACTGCTCAAGCTGCGCATCTTCAGCGACGACGCCGGCAAGATGAACCGCAGCGTCCAGGACACCGGGGGCGGTCTGCTGCTGGTGAGCCAATTCACCCTGGCCGCAGACACCACAAGCGGCAACCGCCCAGGCTTTTCGCAGGCCGCTGCACCGGGCGAAGGGCGCAGGCTGTTCGACTACTTCGTTGCCCAAGCCCGTGCTGCGCACCCTGAGGTGCAAACCGGGCGCTTTGCCACCGAGATGCAGGTGCATTTGGTCAACGATGGGCCGGTGACGATTCCGCTGCGCATGGCGCCTATCGGCGCCTGATGGCTTTGTTGAATAAACAACCGATGCGCAGACTTGCCAATAAAGCTAGCGTCACTCTGGCCTAAAACGTATACGTTGCACCTAAGCCGACCAGAACGTTGCGGCCAGGGGCTGGCTCGAAAAAGCGACGGGAACCTTCATTGACAATAACCGAGCCAGAATAATTTCTGTCTGTTAAGTTATCAATTCGAACAAATTCTCTGATTGCCCAGTGGCCAAATTTCTGGAGCAGCGAAGCCCTCAAATTGAGAAGATCGACATGAGGTGCGGCATCGCTGTTGGTGTCGTTCACATACATCTTCCCCACATGGCGCCATTCCAGCGCGGTTTCCAGGCCCCAAGCCTGGTACTGCCAAGCCAGTTCACCATAAAGACTGGCGCGAGGAATCCCAGGAATTCTATTTCCGCCGGCAATCAACGTATTCGGCGTGGTGCAGGGTGCGGCAACACAAGTCATGAAACTACTGCCGTACGTCGCATTCAGATACGTCGCAGCCAGGTACGTCGACCATCCCTTTCCCCAGTGACCTGACAGCGCAGCCTCAATGCCGTCTCGTTGCGTATTCCCTGAATTTTGGTAGGTACTGCGGCCGCCAGAGTTGCTTAACACCACAATTTCATTGGCTGTATTCGCTCGGAAGTAGGCCGCATTCAAGTGCCAGTTCGGCATGAATTCGGATTTCATTCCAATCTCCCATTGCCGGCTGGTCGCGCTCTGCAAGCCGAAATTCAGCCCTGTTCCACCATTGGCACGATAGGCCAATTCATTGAGCGTCGGCGTTTCAAAGCCTCGCCCTGCCGAAGCGTAGAGGTTCAAGGCATCGTTGACATGGAACACTACGCCAAGTGCTGGTGTAGTCGCCTGATATTTTACGAAACCGCTGTCATCGCCATTGCCGGTAACAATATACCGATCCTGCGAGTCAAATGACACCTGCGAATGCCGCAACCCCGCGGAAACACTCCATCGTTCCGCAATTTCCCATTGTCCTTGCACGTATTGGTCAAACGCATCCACCGTATTGAGCTCGTCACGCCTCAGCGCTCCTTGCACTCCGAGCACAGAGCCAACAAAGTTTTGAAAACCGAGCCTTGACTGATTCATTCGATCAGTGGACAGGCCAGCCGTCAATGTCAACGGTTTTCCCAATAATTTGGATTTGTCAATCCAGCGCGCGTCCAGCCCCTGATACCGACTGCCAAGATCAATCACGCCGCCCGGCTGCGTAACCGATGCCTGGGTTGCCACGGGAATCGACTGGAACTGCTCAGCACTGCGTGTGCCGGAATAGGCGGCAATGTGGAACGACTGTCCGCCACTCAAACGTTGATCAAGTACGATGCCGCCTTGAAGCTGATTCACCGATTTGCGTGTATTGAATAGAGATGCGCTAGCTGTCGCCTGACGCGGATTGGCAAGCATTTCCGTTCGCGTAAGTCCGAGCGGATCCTGAACGCCAGGCATATTCACGCTGTTAATTACGAATGTCCAGTGGGTGTCATCACTGACGGTATATTTCACCTTGCCATTGAAGTTTTCCCGCGTCGCAGCGCTGTGATCGCGGTAACCATCGGTGCCAAACCTGGCGGCGCTGATGTTGTACTGCGCGGCACCCTGTGTCCCACTCAATTTCACGCCTGTGCGCTGTACGCCATTGCTGCCCCAAGTGGTGGCGAGGTCGGCCACAGTCTGCGGGCCTCCGTCGGCGGTGAACAGGCTGATCACTCCGCCTGAGGAATTGCCGTAGAGCGCCGAAAATGGTCCACGCAGAACTTCAATTCTGGCAGCCGAAGCCAAATCGAAATTCGACACCTGACCTTGCCCGTCTGGAAAACTTGCTGGAATGCCGTCGGCATAAAGTCTCAGACCCCGTACGCCGAAGGTGGAACGTGCGCCAAACCCCCGCGAAGAAATTTGTATGTCCTGTGCGTAGTTCTGGCGATTATTTGCCATGATACCGGGGACTCTGTCTAAAGTCTCGGACAGATTAACCTGTAATTCCGCGTTTTGAAGTGTCGAGGCATCGATCACATCGACGGAAGCGGGTGTATCAAACGCCGATTGCTCCACTCCAGGTGTGGCGATGGTCACAATTGGACCCAAAGAAGGCTCGGCTGGTGCGGGGGCGGTCTGCCCAAGTACCTGTACTGCGGCGCTCATTGCAGCGAGAAAGACAGCGGTTTTTACCTTCCTATGATCTGGAAGAGCACAAGCAATTTGAGGCATAAGATTTACTCTAGGATCTGGCAGTAAATCTGATTACTGCGTAAAAAGAGGGTGAATGATATTGGAAATAAAGGGGCGACACTTTTTTGTGATTGGCTTATGCTTTTGAGTGTTCTGGAAATTTAGTTGATACTAAACCCTCTATTTTAGATTTTCACTGCAAACAGATAAGCTGGGTACGAGTACTCAGATATTACACGCCGCCAGTTGATTATTGCTTGAGGGTTGCGATTGAAAGATAATCAATTCGCACCATAGTGGTTTGGATTATCTAATGATATTCATATCGCGCACCACTTCGTTTCCAGCGGCGCTGAGCTATATTTTGGAATAAAGAGAAGCCGCTATTTACGCCTAAAATTCAAGAGCTGTATGGAATTTATCTATGTATATTTGCCTCTATTTCCACCGGAAGCAGCATTTCCTGGACACGCCAACTGCTCCAAAGACTTACCCCGTAAGTCCGCTCCGTAGCTGTCACGCCGCCGACAGGAAGCGAGGCTACCCAGCCGACCGTGATGTCCCAGCCAAATGCCGCTACGCCCAGTGACACGTGTTAGCGATACCGATCTAAAATTGGCGGCGGAATGGGTGCTGAGTGGCGGATGGTTACTGGCGAATGGGGCTTGCGTTTGGCATCGTTTGTCCGCTGCCCCATGGAAGCATGCGCTTGATCACCCCGTCGCGCCGCAACGCGTGATGAAGCGCGCCCAGAACGTGCAGGGCAAGCAAAAACATCAGCGTCCACACAGCGCCCTTGTGCAGGTTGTTGAAGATGGCATTGAGGGTGGCGTTCTCTGGCCAGCCGATCGAGGGAAACAGCAGCCCGAAAAACTTCAATGAATGATTGGTGAATGAGGCCGACAGAAGGCCCGCCAACGGCGCAAGTACCAGCAGGAAATAGAGCCCACGGTGAACGACGGCAGATAATTTTCGCTCCCATGGCCGCAGCTGTGTCGCCACAGCGGGCGGGGCATAAAAGCGCCGCCAGACGATACGAATGAAAACCAGCACCAGCGCGCACAGACCAAGCGATTTGTGCAGCGCATAAGGCGCTGTCCGCACCGGGCCCTTGGGCAGATCGGTCATCATCCAGCCGATGATCAGCAAAGCGATGACCAGTGCGGCGTGGAGCCAATGCAGAAAAATCGCCGACCGGTTATAGCGTTCGCTACTCACTGCGCTCATGGAATAGTTACCTCCCAAGGCAATTCGCCCAATGGCGCATAGACCAGTGTGAGCAGAACTGCGGCGTTGATCGCTGAGGCGCAATGTCTGAGCCGCATGCTCAACTTTCTGGCAACTGGTAAGTGATGCCGTACTGGCTAAAAATACGCGCCACCGTTCCATCTTCTTGCAGGCTGGTCAGCGCGGTTGTCAGCGCTTGAGCGAGCCGCTCCTCATGCTTTCTGACGGCCATGGCGAGCGGCCACTTGCTTGGGCGCAGTTCCAGCATTTTGACGAGACTGATCGGGTAGTCCGGGTCGTTCTTCAGGGCCGCTTCAAGCTCTGCTCTGGGCGCCATTACCGCGGCCACTTCACCGCCCCGCATGCCGGCCACTGCCAATGCAACGCTGCGGTAATGCACAACATTGTCTCGTAATCGACCGTTAAGAACACCCATCAGAAACGAATCTGAACCGGAAGTCCCTTCGACACCAACTTTCTCGTGTGTGAAGACATTCAGCGCTACCGCAGATGAGCCCGAGGGTTCTGGCACACGCGAGGCGATGCGCGCGAGTGCGACCGTTTCAACATGATAGGGCCCGAAGATCCGTACTTGATCGTTCTGCGCAGCGAGGTACCGATCCAGCGGTACATGCAGCATCACATCGCCTGGTTGGGCTCCGAGGTAGTGCCCTTTCCAAACCATATTGCGCAGGTCACCGTTCATATCCTCGTCAGCCGTGAACCATGCAATCTCGGCTTTTACGCCGAGACGTTCAGCCAAGGCCTTGCCGAGATCAACATCTATTCCCCGGTCATCGAAAGAGTAGGGCGGAAAATTGTTATAAACGGCAACGCGCAGACGACCCTTTTGGCGTATATCGTCCAACCCGTCGGCCAGCGCAGGCAGGACGGCTGTCATGCCCAACGCACCCAGAGCAGCAAGCCACTGGCGGCGCTTAATTGTTGACATGGACCGACTCCAACCAGGCGCGAATCGCCCACATGGCTTCTTGCGAGAAAACGCCCTCAAACGGCGGCATATAAACCCGGCCGTCGCGTGTAGAACCGTGACGAATACGGTTAAGGAATATCTCGTCACCTTCGTCACCAGTAGGCAAGTAGCGCAAATCGGGTGCAATACCCCCGGATTCGGCCTCAAGGCCGTGGCAACGAGCGCAATTCTGGTTATAGCCGGATGCGCCAATATGGATTGCAGTTTTATCACCGCGATAGGGGTTGGACTTAAGCCATGCAGTGCCGACTGGTTTCAGCCCAGCCGTATCTACCGGCTGCGGGGTAACGTCGCCGTGGGCCACGGCGGAACCGGCGGCCAGGCCCAGCGTTACAGATAGAAGCAGGTGGAAAATGGATTTTTTTGAAGTAGTCACTTTGTCTCCTTGGATATAAAAATAGACTGTGTTTGGGATGGCCGACACAAAACGGCAAGGCATGCTAAAGGTGGGAGAAAACTTGGTTTATTGGGGTCTATAGGGTTAGCATCTTTCAGATGAGGCAATATGCAGCTGCTTTGCTCGGCCTGTGCATGGCTGTCTCCCCCTTATTTGGACTGTTGGAGCCGTTTTTTTGCGGCCTGCCCTCTGTTTTCAAGCGCAAGCATCTGTGTACCTGCATTGATGTATGCCGCGCTATCCCCTGTATTGGCAGCGTAAACGACATCTTGCCAAGGCACCGCTGCGTGATTTTCTGGCTCGAATACGTTTCGGGATCGCGGTCTTTGTCTGTATTCCTGGTCGGACTGGCGGCCACAATCGAGCTGCCATCTATGGTGGTGGCCGCCTTGGGCAGCAAATCTTGAATCTTGAGGAGGTCGCGGGCGGCGGCGAGAATCTGATCCATCCGTTGACGTTTCTCTAGCCAGTGGCGGAACCTCAGCAGCGTGCTTTCATCAAGTGAAGCAAGGAGCCTAACCAGTGCAGTCCAACGAATTGCGCGCAGCATCTGGGCACGGAATTCCGGTTGGCGGGTTGTTGGGGTGATCTGGTTCAGATCAAAGCTGATTTGCTTCATGAGCAAAGAGGAGGCCATTGCGGGCTGACGTCTGCCAGAGCAGGGAGCTGTTTTGCTGAAAATGCCAGGTGTCGTGAGTTCGAAGTAGCTTGAGAAATGAAAGATGTCGGAACCGCCGTCGGGCACGGCGCGGACCATGGCGATAGCAGCAGCTTTCGCGCAGATTTGCAGTGCGGCACGGCGGCGATTTTCAGCATCTTTCTGATACAAATTTTGAGTGATCGACCCGTTTCGGGTCGATCAGAGCGTCAAATGCTGATCAAGACTTGTGCAGCTTGAACACCCATACCGAACCGCCTTGTTCGAGGAAATTTACGCGTTTGGCAACGTCGCCGCCCCACAGCGGAACCGCACCGCCCCAGCCGGCTGTCACAGCGATGAACTGTTCGCCGTTCGCTTCCCACGTGACGGGAGGTGCCACGATGCCGGTACCGGTCTGGAAGGACCACAGTTCCTTGCCGGTCTTGGCATCAAGTGCCTTCAGGAAACCTTCCGGCGTACCGTGGAAGACCAGGCCGCCGCCGGTAGCCAGAACGCCACCCCACAGCGGGGCGTAGTTCTTGCTTTCCCAGACGATCTTGCCTGTGGCCGGATCGACAGCGCGCAGGGCACCGATGTAGTCGTCATTGATGGCTTTGATCGTGAACCCGGCTCCCAGATAGGCAGCGCCTTTTTTGTACGCCACGGGCTCGTTGTGAATCTCCATCGACCACTCGTTGGCCGGAACATAGAACAGGCCGGTTTGCGGGCTGTATGCCATCTGTTCCTGGTTCTTGCCGCCAAGGAAGCCTGGTGCTGCGAATGCTTCAGTACCGGCTTTGCCGTCGGCACTTTTTGCCGGATCGCCAGGACGGGACTCGTCGTTGTAGACAGGGCGGCCCGTTTCCAAGTCGATTTTCTTGGCCCAGGTAATTTTTCGGACGAACGGGAAGGCGTTGAGCAGCTTGCCATTGGCCCGGTCGTTTACGTAGAAGAAGCCGTTTCGATCCGCCTTGCCGCCAGCTTTGACGATCTTGCCGGTTTTCGGATCCTTGTAGTTGAAGGAGACGAATTCGTTTGCGCCGTCATAGTCCCAGCCATCGTGGGGCGTGTTCTGGTAATGCCAGACGATCTTGCCGGTATCGGGGTCGATGGCGACGGTCGAGCATGAGAACAGGTTGTCGCCGGGGCGGTTCCAGCTGTTCCACGGGGCCGGGTTGCCTGTGCCGACGAAGAGCAGGTTGGTTTCCGGATCGTAGGTAGCGCCGTTCCAGGTAGATGCGCCGCCGGTTTTCCAGAGATCGCCAGGCCAGGTTGCGTTGGTTGTGCCGGAGATGCCGTTTTCAATCTTGTTGCCGTCCTTGTCGAAGGTATAGCCCATGTGGCCTTCGACCGTCGGACGTGTCCACAACAGCTTGCCGGTCATCGGATCGCGGGCGTCGATACGACCCACGACGCCGAACTCGCTCCCGGACACGCCGGTGATCAGCTTGCCGTTGGCAATGATCGGTGCTGCGGTGGAAGAGTAGCCGGCTGCGTAGTCTTCCAGCTTTTCTTTCCAGACCACTTTGCCGGTGTCTTTGTCAAGCGCGACCAGTTGCGCATCAAGCGTGCCGAAGATCACCAGGTTGCCGTACAGTGCGGCGCCGCGGTTTACCACGTCGCAGCAAGGCATGATGCCATCGGGCAGGCGGTGCTCATACTTCCACAGCTTCTTGCCAGTCATGGCGTCGAACGCAAAGATCCGGCTGTAAGAGGCGGTGACGAACATCTTGCCGTCGCTGATGAGCGGCTGCGATTCCTGACCGCGCTGTTTTTCGCCGCCGAAGGACATGGTCCAGACGGGCGTCAGGTTCTTGACGGTTTTCGTGTTGATGGAGTTCAGCGCGCTGTAGCGCTGACCCTGAGTGCCGAGGCCGAAGCTCACGACGTCTCCGGGGGTCTTGGCGTCGTTGAGAATGTCTGCAGTTGTCACGTCCTTCGCCTGGGCTGTGCCCAGCGAGCCGGCGCCAAGTACGGCTGCAGCTGCCAGTGCCAAAACGAACGGCACCCTGTTGTTTTTGCCCGTCTGTTTCATCGAATCGTCTCCTTGGTTGTATTTCCGAAGCGGAACAGATGCCCACCAGAAAGCAGTATCAGCCCCGTGGGCGAGAACTCAAGCAAGCAGCGTGCCAGAATGATGACGGGTGATTTGTCCCTGAGGCTGTGGCCGGCCGGCCAGGAAATACGGCGTCTAAGGCAATGCTGATTAAGTCCCTCACGCGCCGCGCATCCGTCCCTCGGGCGGTCTGCGGCGTTGCAAATCCTCGCCATCGCAGCGACTTATTCAGCATCGCCCTAATTCCCAGTGGGCCCGAGTTTCGGTCGAGCGCCGAAGCTGCAGCCGTTACAGGCGCAGCAGGTCTGGACAGTTCGCCTGTTTCAAATGGCGTCAACTGCTCCAAAGTGCGACAGGTGCTCCGCAAGCGAGGCCGGTAGGGTGACCGCCCCGCCACCATTCTTTCCCCCTGCGACTGCAGTGCTCCGGCCTACGCTGTATCGGTTTCCGCTAAAGGTATTCAGGGCACGGTAGGCACGATGCTTGCTGTCTTGTTGGCCATTGCACCGTGGGATAGCGCGGCAAAGTCTGCTTCAGGCCCCGTGCACCGCCGAATAGATGGGTCTTCGGGGCATCGGCAACGCAGCCAGTGAAGGTCTTCACCATTCCATTGGTCTTAATGGGAGTGGGCCGGGAAATGCTCCGGTGACAAGCATGTTGCCTATGCGGTCTCATGGGTAGTCCCCGTCGGCTCAAGAGGAGAAACCACCGTGCGCCGTTTTACGCCAAGTCTGCATACCCGCATCAGTTTCGTGCTGACGGCGCTCGCTGGCGTGCTTGTATTGGCGCTGGGTAGCTTGTGGCTGACGCAAAGCCGGAAATCCATCCACGAGGAAGTCGAGGCTGCCAGTCGGGTCGCCCAGCAGTGGCTGAACGTTGCTGCTCGCCAGGCGCGCTCCGATCCACCGGTCTGGAGCAGTGAGCAGCTGCTCTCGCATGTGCAGGCGGTCGGGCGGATTCGCGCCAACGCGCTGGAAGTGCTCGATAGAGCCGGGAATCAGGTCTACCTGTCACCACAGCCTGTTTACAAGGCTGGGCGCGCTGCTCCCGGCTGGTTTTCGGCCATCGTCGACCCGCAATTTGCCACCCATTTGATCAATGCGGGTCCGTTGACGCTGATCCTTCATCCGGACTCCTCGCGCGCGATACTCGATGCCTGGGACGACCTGCGCTTGATAGCAGGATGGGCTGTGGTATCGCTCATCGCGCTGTTCTTTGCGGTACGCCTTGCGCTGCGCCGCGCGCTACGCCCGCTCGGCGTGGTCATGGCGGCGCTCGACCGTACCGGACGTGGCCGTTTCGACACGCGTCTGCCGGTTTTTCCGGTGCCGGAACTCGGGCGCCTGGCCTGCGCGTTCAACGGCATGGCCGACCGCCTTGCCGAAGCGGTCAATGACAACGTGCGGCTGGAAACCGAGCATGAGCTGACGGAACGCGTGCAATTGCGACTGGAGGCCGAACGCGGCAACATCGCTCGCGAACTGCATGATGAGCTGGCGCAAGGCATCACTGCCGTGCGTGCACTGGCTGGTGCGATTGCACAGCGCACCAGCGAACATCCGGTCGTGAACGGGTACGCGCAAAGCATTGTTGCCGTGACTGGGCAGATGCAAGACGGCGTGCGCGATATCCTTCATCATCTGCGCCCGGATGCCAGAGGCGGGCGCGTCAACATGGAGGAAATGCTGCGGCGTTATCTCGATGTCTGGCAACAGCACTATCCCGATATTGCCCTAGGCACGACGCTGGAGGCGGGCCTCCAAGACGTCAGCGACGACTTCGCTCAGGTGCTGCTGCGCATTGTTCAGGAAGGTCTGACCAACGTTGCACGTCATGCGGCAGCCAGCCGCGTTGATGTGCACCTGCGCCAACTACAACAGGGGCGGGAATGCCGCCTCGAACTCTGCCTGGTCGACAACGGCCGTGGCCTTGGGGCGCCATCAAAATTTTCCGGCTGCGGCCTCGGCTTGAGCGGCATGCGCGAACGCGTCGCGGCGCTGTTGGGTGAGTTGCATTTCGACAGCGTGGCCGGTGGAGGTACTCGCCTCTGTGTCTTGTTGCCGGCCAACCCATAAGTACCCGGGAGAAAGTGCCATGACCCTGTGCCTTGCCAGTCAGAAAATCCTGATCGCCGACGACCACGCGATCGTGCGCATGGGGTTTCGTGCGCTCCTTGAGGGCGCCGGGGCTTGCGTAGTGGGTGAGGCCGAAACTGGCGAACAGGCCGTGCGCCTGTATGGCGAATTGTTACCTGACATGCTGGTGATGGATATTTCGATGCCCGGAATCGGCGGGCTGGCCGCCCTTGAGCGCCTGCGCGCCCGCTATCCCAACGCCCGCGTGCTGATACTTTCGGCGCATCAGGACGCGGTGATCCCGGTGCGCGCCCTGAAGGCCGGCGCGCTGGGCTACCTCTGTAAACGCAGTACACCCGCTGAGTTTCTGCGGGCCGTCGGGCAGGTGGCGAAGAATCAGCGCTATATCGATCCGGAACTGGCGCAGGAGGTCGCGCTGGCGCAACTCTCGGGTACCGCCGACCCGGCTGAAACGCTTACCGAAAAGGAGTTTGCGGTTTTCCTTCAGTTGGCCAAAGGGCGTTCGGTGGGGGATATCGCCAGTGATTTCAATGTCAGCGCCAGTACCGTCGGAACGCATCTCTACCACATCAAACAGAAGCTCAATGCAAGCAATGCCGCCGAACTGGCGGTCCTCGCCATGCGCGCCGGGTTGATGGAGGCATGAGCGCGATGACCGGGCCATTTTTTCCGGAGACGGTGCCGTTCCGCACGCTCCGTCTCGCGGTTGGTGACGGTCATGTGTTGCATGTCGAGGAATGTGGGCGGCCGGAAGGTGTTCCGGTCGTTTTTCTGCATGGCGGTCCGGGGAGTGGCTGTTCGCCGGCTCAGCGCCGTTTCTTCGATCCCGAACGTTTTCGTGCCGTGCTCTTCGATCAGCGCGGCTGCGGCCGGAGCACGCCACTTGGTTGCCTGCAGGCCAACACCACTGCGCACCTGCTGGCCGACATCGAACGTATCCGCGAGGCACTCGGCATCAAGCGCTGGATCGTTTTCGGTGGCTCCTGGGGCAGCCTTCTCGCTCTGGCTTACGCGCGACAGCATCCAGAGCGGATCGCCGGCCTTGTCTTGCGTGGCATCTTCCTCAGCTCGGCCGACGAGTTGCAGCGTTATGCCCAGGGAGCCGATCACAGCGTACCGCAGGCCTGGGAGGCTTTTGCCTCCGGCGTGCCAGCCGCCGAGCGCGGCGACCTGCTGCACGCCTACACCAGCCGTCTGCTGAGCCGCGATCTTTTAGTGAGGCAGGGGGCGGCGCGGCATTGGATCGACTATGAACGCGCCTTAATGGGCGAAGCTCCGCTGGCCAGCATTCCCGACGCCCGGCAACTGGCGAAGACCGCCGTGCTGGCGCACTACCTCGTGCAGCGCTGCTTTGTCGACGCCGCCGAACTGCTTGCCAGTTGCGCCTGCTTTCGGCACCTCCCGGCAGTCATCGTGCAAGGCAGTGAGGATCCGGTTTGTCCCCCGCGCACCGCCATACGCTTGCATCGCGCCTGGCCCGAAGCCGAGTGGCGACTTGTTGCCGGTGGTCGGCATGGCGCTTCGGCACCGGACATTGCCG
This sequence comes from Simplicispira sp. GW247-4R2A, assembly GCF_059424465.1. Classification (NCBI taxonomy): domain Bacteria; kingdom Pseudomonadati; phylum Pseudomonadota; class Betaproteobacteria; order Burkholderiales; family Comamonadaceae; genus Simplicispira; species Simplicispira sp. GW247-4R2A. Next base: position 34,247 of record NZ_JBWKZM010000008.1, read on the forward strand.
CTGCCTGTATCGCTGCGCTTGGAAGTATTGCGAGCTGCAGCGGCTGAGTCCGCGTTTCCTGCATCATGAAATTCTCGGGCCGTCGTCCTAGGTGATGTGCGACGAAAAACCCATGCCTATGGTGTCGTCGGGTACATGGGGCATCGGCCTGATCGACGAGTGCCTGCGCGCCCTCAAAGCAGCCGACCTGAAGCCTATGCAGCTGTCACTGTGGGCAATGAGCGCCAAACCAACCGACGAACGGGTCGGAGCGCGGGTGCATAGATTGGAGCGGGAAGCGGTGCACACCATCAAGGCGCACGATTTTCCGAGGATGTTGACCATGCCAGTCTCGCGCACCGTTGTTCATTCGCGGTTCGTGCTTTTGATGGTGGGGCGATGGGCCTCTTGTGGAAAACCCTTGGTGGTACAGAAATTGCAACCTAAGGCACACGATGTCTCATTGCTGAACGGTCTTCCATGCACCTTGTGCGTTTTGTCATCAAGTTGTTCCTTCGGATTCCGGGTCTCGCCGGGTACCTCGGCACCGCGAGCTTCTTGCTGCTGGTCGCCTCGTCGGCGCACGCGGTTACGCTTGATCGGGAAAAGCTGGCGGCATATTTTCCCGAACCGCTGATCGTCGGAGAAAAAGACCCCGAGCTGCCGGTGTGGCCCCTGTTTCGCCAGATGCGAAGCGACAAGGGCTGGGGCGACCCTGTTGCGGTCGGCTTTGCATTCGAATCGCTTGACTTCGCTCCGGTGCCAGGCTTCTCAGGTACGCCCATCAACCTGCTGATTGCACTCGACAACAAGGGGGAATTCCTGGATGTCAAGGTTCTTTCCCAGCACGAGCCGGTCTTTGTTGAAGGGCTCGGCCCAGCTCCCTTGGACAGGTTCGTCAAACAGTACCAGGGACTGGGAATCACGCAGAGCATCAAGATTGGCTCCAACTCGAACAAGACCGGCCAGGCGGATAGCGCCAATGTCTTCATCGATGGTGTCGCCAAGGCCACCGCCTCGACGCGTATCGTGAACCAGAGCCTGCTGTCAGCCGCACTCAAGGTGGCGCGCGCCAGGCTCGGCTTTGCCCTCGGCACAGACCCGGATCTGGTTGGCCGCATCAAGACCCATCTGTACCAGCCCATGGATTTTTCGGCGCTGGAGCGGGCCGGCCTCGTGACCCGCAAAACCCTGCTGAACAAGGACGTGGAAGCCGCGTTCAAGGGCACAGTGGGCGAACGCCAGGATGAGATTGCACGGCGCGAGCCCGACGCCGTATTCACACAGCTCATGGTGCTGTACCTCAATGTGCCCAGCGTGGGGCGCAATGTGCTGAGCGACAAGGCATGGAAATACCTCATGGGCTGGATCGAGCCCGGTGACCACGCCTTCCTGGTGGCCACGCGTGGGCGCTACAGCTTTGTCGGCGACAACTACATTGCGGGTGCAGTGCCGGACCGTCTTACCTTGACACAGTCTGGCCTGCCGATCGAATTGCGCGACCTCAACATCGAGGGATCCCCCAAGCTGCCAGCCGACTGGCGCGGCCCGGACGTGCAGTGGCGTGTGTTCAAGGTCATCAGCCAGGCCAGTCTGGACCCTTCGCAGCCCCTGGACTTCGCGCTGAGCGTGACCCGTGAAAAAGGCCAGATGTTTCCCGAGAAGGCGCGCAAGGATTTCGTGCTCAAGCTGCGGCTTCCGTCCGACTACTTTGACGTTTCTGCTTCCGACAACAAGACCTGGCACGCCCTCTGGACCGACCGCGCCTGGGAGATCGGCGTGCTGTGTGCGGCGCTGGCGCTGCTCACCGTGTTGCTCGCCCGCCCCAAGTGGGTCACCGCGTCGCCGCGGCGCATGGCGCAGGTCCGTACTGCGTACCTGCTGTTTACCCTGGGCTTCATTGGCTGGTATGCGCAAGGCCAGTTGTCCATTGTCAACTTCACGGCCGCTATCCAGGCACTGCGGGCCGGACGCAGCCTCGACTTCTTCCTCTACGACCCGATGACGGTACTGCTGTGGGCCTATGTAGTGATTTCGCTGCTGCTCTGGGGGCGCGGCACCTTCTGCGGCTGGCTCTGCCCGTTTGGCGCACTGCAAGAGTTCATCGCCAAGATCGCACGCGCACTCGGGCTGCCGCAGCGGCGTCTGCATACCCGCACCGACAAGCGCTTGAAATACCTCAAATATGGCGTTCTTGCGGTGGTGATTGCCATGCCCTTCATGTCAGCGCCCTGGACCGACAAGGCCGTGGAGGTCGAACCTTTCAAGACTGCGATCACGCTGGGGTTTCACAGATCCTGGCCATTCGTTCTGTGGGCTGTCGCCTTGCTCGCGTTCAGCGCCTTTGTCTACCGGGGCTTTTGCCGCTACTTGTGCCCGCTGGGTGCAGGGCTGGCAGTGCTGGGCCGTGTGCGACTGCTGAACTGGCTGCCGCGCCGCGCCGAATGCGGCCAACCGTGCCAGACCTGCCGCCACCGCTGTGAGTACCAGGCCATCGAACCGCAAGGCAAGATTGACTACGACGAGTGTTTCCAGTGCCTGGACTGCGTGGTGATCTATGAGAGCGACAAGCTGTGCACTCCGCTCATTATCCAAAAGCGCAATAGCCGGGTGATACCCGTGCAGCCCGTGCCCGTCCCGACGGCGGCCTCCGGCACGGACGCCTAAAGCAATAAGGCCAAAGATGCAAAGACGCCATTTTCTGTTCGCGACCCTTGGTGCGGCTGCCAGTACTGCGCCGCATGCGGTTCCAGCCGCACCCCTGCACTGGCGCCAGCGTGTGATGTTGGGCCTGGGCACCACGTTGACCTTGCGAGCCGCGCACTCTGACAACGCACAGGCCGAGGTCGCGCTCGACGCGGCGGTGGCGGCCATCCGGCGCGTCGAAGCTTCCATGAGTCTGTACCGACCGGACAGCGAGCTGGTGCGGCTCAACCGTCAGGGCTACCTGGAACGCCCCAGCGCCGATCTGCTCAAGGTGTTGCGCGCCGCACAGATGGTGTCCCGGCGCAGCAACGGTCGGTTCGACCTGAGCGTGCAGCCGCTGTGGGCATTGCACGCCAAAGCCCAGAGTGAAGGGCGCGAGCCTACCGCGGCCGAAATCCACGCCGCACAGCAATGCGTGGGCTGGCAGTCTCTGGAGGTGGGCGAGCAGCGCATTGAGCTGCGTCGCCCCGGCATGGCCCTTACCTTCAACGGCATTGCGCAGGGCTATGCGGCGGATGCGGCCCGCGAAGCGCTGCGCAACCATGGCATTGCCAATGCCCTGATCGATGCCGGCGAATATGCGTCGCTGGGTCGGAATGAACATGGCCAGGCGTGGACCTTGGGCATTGAAGACCCGCACGACGAACAGCGACTGGTGGCCACGCTGCGCGGAGATGGCCGTGCCGTGGCCACTTCAGCCGACAACCGAAGTGCCTTCACGGCGGATCACAAACACCACCATATCTTCGATCCGGCCACGGGCGACTCACCGCCCGATCTGAGCAGCGTCACCGTGCTGGCGCCCAGCGCAATGATGGCCGACGCCCTCACCAAAGTCATGTTCGTCGCGGGTCCGCAGCAGATTCCCCAGCTCGCCAAGCGCTGGCAAGTGGGCGTGCTGTGGGTGGACAAAGCTGGCCGCTGGGAGGCGACTGCCGATGTGCTCCTGGCCTGAAAGTGTGAGCTCGGCCAGACGATCGATCCAGCCGTTTCGTGGGGTTTCTGCGGCCAAATTGTTGAAGGTGGGTTGAGCTGTGCCAAGCCGGAAATCGCCTCTACCCCCAGGAGGCACTGTTGTCGTCTGATTCGTCCGCACCGTGGGGTTCTTGTTCCCTCCCTTTCAAGACGGCTGGCACAGTGTTCAAGGCATTAGTTGGTAGAACAGATTTTTTGCCCCAAACGCATTGACGCCGGGAAGTTTTCCCGGGTTTTGTGCAGGCAATTCCCGGGCTTTGCGGGAGTTCCGTTCCTATAGTTGACTTGGAAAACCCATGCTAAGCCGCATGAACACCGCGTTGGAGACGGGATTACTCGATGACCGCGACAGTAGTTGTCGAAACGGCTGCAGGTGCGCGAAATACCGGTGTAGATCGGCTGGTTCGGGTGGTTGGGTGAATTTTGCAGGGTCAACTTTGTCGTTCGCATGCACTGCCCTACCAGATTCGCCCGCCAGCCATACAGAAAAAATCAGGACACCTTATGCAACATCCGTTACTTCACTGTGGGCCATGGCCCCGTACTTCTATCGCACTGGCACTGGCGACCGCGTTCACTGCGCATGCCCAAGCGCAACAGGAAAATATACTGCCGGCGGTTGAGGTTGTCGGCAGTACGCCACTGCCTGGCATCGGCCAGCCACTCAGCGAGATCGCGGCGCCGGTGCAAACTGCCAAAAGCCGCGACATCGAACGCAGCGGTGCGCTGGACCTGGGCGATTTCATGAACCGCACGCTGGGCAGCGTGCATGTCAACGAAATGCAGGGCAATCCCTTCCAGGTGGATGTTAGCTACCGCGGCTACACCGCGTCGCCGCTGCTGGGCACGCCGCAGGGCTTGTCGGTGTACGTAGATGGGGTGCGCATGAACCAGCCATTTGGCGATGTGGTGAGCTGGGATTTGATCCCGCGCGCAGCGATCTCGTCAATGACGTTGATGCCGGGTTCCAACCCGCTATTTGGCCTGAATACGCTGGGCGGCGCGCTGTCGGTGCAGACCAAGGACGGCCGGAGCAATCCGGGCACCTCGCTGCAGACCACGCTCGGTAGCCATGCTCGGCGTGCGGTCGAATTCGAGCACGGCGGCTTTAACGACAAGGGGCTGGACTGGTATGTCACCGGCAACCTGTTCAAGGAGAACGGCTGGCGCGAAGATTCGCCGTCCGATGTGCGCCAATTGTTCACCAAGCTGGGTTGGCATGACAGCGCCACCGATCTGAAGCTGTCGCTGTCGCATGCCGACAATCAGCTGACCGGCAATGGCCTGCAAGAGCAAAGTCTCCTGGCGCTTGACCGCGCCAGCGTTTACACCATCCCGGACCAGACGAATAACCGCTCCACCATGCTCAATCTGGCGGGCAGCCACTCCGTCAATGACAATCTGCTGTTCTCCGGCAACGTGTATTACCGCGACATCAAGACATCAACCTACAACGGGGACATCAACGATGACTCGTTGGATCAGGCGGTTTATCAACCCAGTGCAGCCGATAGAGCGGCGCTGGCTGCGGCCGGCTACAGCGGTTATCCCGTCAGCGGCGCCAATGCATCCAACACCCCTTTTCCATCCTGGCGCTGCATCGCGCAAGCACTGCAAAACGACGAGCCGGCCGAGAAATGCAATGGGTTGATCAACCGTGGCCAGAATTCACAACAGAATTTCGGGCTGTCAGGCCAGCTCACCTGGCTGGGCGATCTGGCTGGCAAGCGCAACCAGTTGGTGACCGGCGCCGGCTATGACGCCAGTCGGGTGCGCTTCGTGCAATCCTCGCAGCTCGGCTATCTGAATCCGGATCGCAGCATTACCGGCGTCAGCGCGTTCGGCGATGGCGTCAGCGGCGGCAATGTGGATGGCGAGCCGTATGACACGCGGGTCAATCTGGCTGGCCGCATCCAGACCTGGAGCCTGTTTGCCAGCGACACCTTATCGATTCAGGACAACCTGCACTTGACGCTGTCGGGGCGCTACAACACGACATCCATCAAGAATCGCGACCAGATCCATGATGCCAGCGACAGCGCATCGCTCACTGGCGACAACCGCTTCTCACGCTTGAATCCGGCCATCGGTCTGACTTACAGCCCGGCCAAGACACTTAACACCTATTTGGGCTACAACGAAAGCAGCCGCGCGCCGACAGCAATCGAACTCGGTTGTGCCAATCCAGATCAGCCTTGCAAGCTGCCAAACGCAATGGCTGGCGACCCGCCGCTGAAGCAGGTCGTGACGCGTACTTTTGAGGCGGGCCTGCGCGGCATGTTGGCCGGCAATCTACGATGGAATGCAGGCGTGTTCAGTGCTGAAAATCATGACGATATCCAGTTTGTCGCTGACGATCAGGCCGGCTATGGTTACTTCAAGAATTTCGGCAAAACCCGGCGTCGCGGGTTAGAGCTGGGCCTGAGCGGCGAGATTGGCAAGTTGAATCTGGGCGCGCAATACACATGGCTCGATGCGACCTACCAGAGCGCCGAAACCGTCAATGGCAGCGGCAACAGTAGCAATGACGCAGCCATAGCGGGGAGCCCTGGAATGGACGGCACCATCAACATCCGGCCGGGTGACCGGATTCCGCTGATCCCGCGACAGATATTGAAACTGTTTGCCAATTATGCAGTGTCGCCATCCTTCACTCTCAACGCCACTGTGGTGGCAGTGTCAGGTGCATTGGCGCGTGGTAATGAGAACAACGGCAACCAACCAGACGGTAAATATTATCTTGGCTCAGGCCGTAGTGCCGGCTATGCGGTTTTCAATTTGGGCGGTAACTATCGCGTGACGCCACAGTTGCAGTTGTTGGCGCAAATCAACAACGTGTTCGACAGGCAGTACAACACCGCAGCACAATTGGGAGCGACAGGCTTCGATGCAAACGGTAATTTCGCGGCCCGACCGCTCGGCGGATCGGGTGCGGACGGCTATCCCCTCGTTCAGTCGGCGTTCTACGCGCCCGGCGCACCGCGCCAGATCTGGGTGGGGCTCCGGTATGCATTCCGCTAATTTTTAACGGCGCCAAATAAGCCCTCGGTGAGGGCGTGCAACGGGAATGCGTCAAAAATAGATTGCAAACCCGGACCGGATGGTGACTTGCTCTGCTTGTGAATCTGCATTCACTCTGACCGGTTGAGTGAGCAGCGATTTTTCAGTTACTGGCATCTGGGTACTGAGATTTACCAGGCCGTGACGTGCTGCCAGATGAAGCAGTTTGAAATCGCTGTTGACATCAAGCTTTTGCCGAATCAGCGAGAGATAGTTGAGTACCGTTTTGTGACCGAGTTGCATGGATCCGGCAATTTCGGCTGCCGATTCACCCTGGACGAGCATACGCAGTACTTCGAACTCCCGGGGCGTGAGGTGGGTGAATGCGCTCTCTCCATCGACAGCTTCCTGGGCAAGTGTTTGGGCGATCTCAGGCGAAAATACGCGCTTGCCGGCAGCGATGCAACGAATGCCTTCGATGACCTCTTCTGGTTCGCAGTATTTGGTGAGATAGCCATGAGCGCCACTGCGCAGTGCCTGGGTGACGTAACCGGCGTCCTCGTGCATTGATAGGACGAGGACTCTAAGTTTCGGCTGGCGGGTGAGCATGCCGCGAATGGCCTCTATGCCGCTACTCCCTTTGAGGCTGAGGTCCACCAGAGCCACATCTGGAGTGGTGCGCAGCACGAGTGCGTTCGCTTCATCAGCCCTGGCGGCTTCGCCAACGACTTGCAGGTCAGGTTCGGCATCGAGCAGGCGGCGGTAGCCCGTTCTTACGACAGCGTGGTCATCGACCAAAATGATGCGGATCATATTTTCTCCTGTGGTACGAGTTTCCTCAGCGGCAGACTGATTTGAAGCAGCAGGCCCTGCGACTTTCCCGGGCCAATGCTCAGGTGGCCATCCACCATGTGCAGCCTCTCCTCAATCCCAAGCAGCCCGCTGCGGCGAGGCAAGCCCTCCGGCGGCAGGCCACTGCCGTCATCTTCAATACGCAGAACAAGAACGCAGGCGGTTGTTTCGACGGTGACCCTACAGCAGCAGGCGCCGCTGTGTCGGACAACATTGGTCAGCGCCTCTTGAACAATGCGGTACAGAACCAGCCCGATGTCGTTGTCCAAGCAAGGCAGCTCTGCGGGCATCTCAAGCTTGAAACTAATTCCCGACACCCGCTGTTGCCAACTGCCCAGCAGTTCACGTAAGGCGCTGGCCAGACCTGATGCATCCAGACCGTGCGGCCGCAGGCTTTTGAGCATGTCTCGCAGTTGTTTGCCGCTGGTGCGGATGTCTCGACGCAAATCCTGGGCGCATTCGGTCAGACGTTGGGTGTCGATCTGCTCGGCATTGCGTTCGAGATAGGCCGCTGTGAAGCCAATGGCGGTCAGCGTTTGCCCCATCTCGTCGTGCAAGTCTCTCGCCAAGGTCCGCCGTTCGTCTTCCTGCACCTCTATCAGTTGGCGGGAAAGGCGCCTCCGTGCTGCATGCGCAGTATCGAGTGCCGCCGCAAGATCGTTGATGGCGCCCGCCACCTGTTTGAATTCACGCAATGTGAAGCTGGGGAGCGCTGGGTCTTTCTCGCCCCTGGCCAAACGCTTGAGACCGGCTTCCAGATCGCGAAAGGGAACCAGCGCGCGTTCAACCGACCACCAGGCGATCAGTAACGTTGCTCCAGAAAATAACAGCAAGGTGTTGCAAAGACGGACAGTGTCACCCAATCGCTCTTCAATTTCCGAGGCCGGATTGGGGGCAATGTACAGCGTTTGATGGCCCAGGCGTACCCGCCGAGCTGTGGTTGCTGAGTCAATTCCAAGCATTCCAATCAACCGACTTGTGGCCGAAGGACCGTTTGCTGGTGCCGCCGAATCGTCGGTACTGACGCTCAGATGACGCAGTTGGCCGTTATTGAGAATGGCTGCCAAGCGGCTGGCGGCCTCTGCAGGAGACAGTTCGTGCTCGATTTGGCCCATTTCGAGCAGCACTTTGACCAGTTGTTCCGAGGCGGCGATCTCGGTGGAGACGTCGCTGCGCAGCGAGTACAGATTGATCAGCACCGCTGCGAGCATTAGCAGCAGCAAAAGCGCTCCGAGAAAGCGGACCAATTGTCGTCTGAGATCCATCGCCTGCCTTATGCCGAAAGATGAAATATCGGCAGCAGATTTCGTGCCCGATCTGGGCGAATGGGTGATTCAGAGGAAAGTGCTGATCAAGCCGGGCATTTCTCCCGGTTTGATGGTGGCCGCATCCTGAGACATCCAGGTGCTCGGGATTGCATACTTTTGCTGCCGGTTGGTTTGGACGAACCAACTTGAGGTATTGGGGACGTTACAACGTTAATTCAAGGAGACACAAAACAATGGAAGCAATCAGGTTCAATCCGCGCCAAACCCTTCTCGCAGCTCTTATGATTACTGCTTTCTCTGCCCCGGCAATTGCTGCCGGCAGCAAAGTAAGTTGGGAAGATATCGTCAATGACGCCAAAACTCCGGGGGATGTCCTAACCTACGGTCTTGGGCTCAAAGCGCAACGCCATAGCACGTTGACAAAACTCAACCCCGCCAATGTCGGAAATCTTGTGCCAGCCTGGAGTTTCTCATTCGGTGGTGAAAAACAGCGCGGCCAGGAAGGTCAGGCATTGGTACACGACGGTGTCATCTACGTGACCAGCTCATATTCGCGCATGTTCGCGATGGACGCCAAGACTGGCCAACGCCTATGGGAGTATGAATACCGGCTTCCGGAAGATATTCGTCCATGTTGCGACGTTGTTAATCGCGGCCCGGCCATTTACGGCGACAAGGTTTTCTTCGGCACGCTCGATGCCAGCATCGTCGCCCTCAACAAGGACACCGGCAAGGTCGTCTGGAAAAAGAAATTTGGCGACCACAAAGTTGGCTACACAATGACCGGTGCACCCTTTGTCGTCAAGGACCAGAAGACCGGCAAAATGCTGCTGATCCACGGCTCCTCGGGCGATGAATTCGGCGTGGTCGGTTGGCTTTACGCCCGTGATCCGGACACTGGCGAGGAAGTCTGGGCGCGGCCGCTGGTCGAAGGCCATATGGGTCGCCTCAACGGCAAGGACAGCGTGACTACGGGTGATGCCAACGCGCCCTCCTGGCCGCGCGATAAGGACGGCAAACTGGTTGATGCCTGGAACCATGGTGGCGGCGCTCCTTGGCAGACGGCCAGCTTCGATATAGAAACCAATACCGTGGTTATTGGCGCCGGCAATCCCGGACCATGGAACACCTGGAAGCGCACCAAAGAAGGCGACGATCCGCGCAATTGGGACAGTTTGTTTACCTCGGGGCAAGCCTACGTGGATGCCAGTACTGGCGAACTCAAGGGTTTTTTCCAGCACACGCCGAACGACGCCTGGGACTTCTCTGGAAACAACTCTGTCGTTCTCTTTGAGTACAAAGATCCGAAGACTGGCAAGCAGGTCAAGGCATCAGCGCACGCTGACCGCAACGGTTTCTTCTTCGTCACCGACCGCGAAAAGCTGGCTACCGGTGCTGGTTACCCGAATAAGCCGACCTCGCTGATTGGCGCCTGGCCGTTCGTTAAAGGCATTACCTGGGCTACCGGTTTTGACCTGAAAACAGGTCGACCAATCGAAAATAACGGCCGCCCGCCGTTGCCTGAGGCCGGTGCCGACAAGGGGAAAACAGTTTTTGTGTCGCCGCCATTCCTTGGAGGTACCAACTGGATGCCCATGTCGTACAGCACAGAAACAGGGCTGTTCTACATTCCATCCAACGAATGGGGGATGGATTACTGGACCGAGCACCTGACCTACAAGGCGGGTTCCGCGTATCTCGGCCAGGGTTTCCGCATCAAGAAGCTGCATGACGATCATGTCGGCGTGTTGCGTGCCATTGATCCGGTCACCGGCAAGATTGTCTGGGAGCACAACGAGAAATTCCCGCTCTGGGCCGGCACCTTGACCACGGCTGGTGGCCTGGTGTTCACCGGAACGTCGGATGGCTACGTCAAGGCTTTCGATGCCAAGAATGGCAAGGAACTGTGGAAGTTCCAGACCGGCTCAGGCGTGGTTTCGGTGCCGATCACCTGGGAGATGGATGGTGAACAGTACGTGGGTATCCAGTCCGGCTACGGCGGCGCCGTACCACTGTGGGGCGGCGACATGGCGGACTTGACCAAGCAGGTTACCCAGGGCGGCTCGATGTGGGTCTTCAAACTGCCCAAGATGGCGGTGGCGGCCCGTTAAGGGCTATCGCGCGGCGACTTGTAGGGTCGTCGCGCTTTTGTATCGAGATTCTGATGCCATTGCGAACACTGCTTTTTGCCCTTCTCACGCTGTCGGCTGCAGCGGTCTGCGCGCAGCCGACCCACTCTGAACCTCTGGTCATGAACGGCTGCGGCATTTGGCCGCACGCACAGTGTCGAGGTGTTGACTTGCGCCACGCGAAACTGGCCGGGAAAAATCTGGCCGGAGCCGATTTGACCGGTGCCAACCTGGCTCGTGCCGATCTGCGCGGGGCCAATCTGGCGGGCGCGATCCTGGATGGTGCGGACCTGACCGCCGCCCGTCTCAACCAGGTCAGCGCCCCGACGGCGACTTTCCGGGGGGCAAAAATGATTGGTGCCGATTTGGAGTTTGCGCGCTTGATGCGAACTGATTTTTCGGGGGCCGACCTCACGGGCGCCAATCTGGAAATGGCCCGCCTTAATTTTGCTTGGTTTGTCGGTGCCCGTTTGACCAATGCGAATCTGCAGGAAACGAAATTTGTCACCACCGATCTGAAGAACGCCAATATGGAAGGCGCCTTCTTTAAGTACACCATATTTCCGGATTCGTTTTTCGAAGGCTGCATCGGTTGCCCGACGGACTATTGACTATGAAGAGCAACGTATTTATCCGCTGGGGACGCAGCACCCTCGGGCTGCTGCTGATGGTTTTTGCGCTTATCGCGCCGGCAGCAGAGGTTGCGATAGCGCCGGCACTTGACTTGTCCGACTTGCCGCCGCTTGGCGATGTATGGCTCAAAAATAATCCCTATCGGGGTAACCAGACCGCGGTGGAAATTGGGAAATCAGCCTTTAATCAATCCTGCGCACGGTGCCATGGTGTTGACGCCAATCCGCATGGCGGGATGCCGGCGCCTGATTTGCGCCAAGTAAATCGCTATTGCCGGCGAATTACAGAGATTGGTTTGAAAGCCGCCTGCATGACGGACAACGATCAATATTTCTCTAAAAGCGTGCGGGAGGGTAAAAAGATCGTTGGCGTGGTCCATATGCCGAGTTGGAAGCCGGTTTTGAGTCAAGAGGTTATTTGGGCGATCCAGGCTTTCATTGAATCTGCCAACGAAACCTCCATTCAATCTGGAGCCGATGAAAATAAGCCATGAAAATAGATGTTGGCTAGCAGTGATGTAACGCAAAGCCCCAACGTTGGCGGATGTCAATCCGGCAGACTGCAATAGCACCCGCGCGCCCGGCTCCGTCGGCGGGCTCTGACCTGCGCCTGATTATAAAAATAACCGAAAAAACAAGCTGTCAAACGTCATGGATGTCAGGAAATAGCCGGCCATGGCACTTTGCTTTGACATGCATGGCTTCTTGGGATGCACGAAACGATTTTATTTGCGACCCTAAACACACTCAATTTTTATATTCAAGGAGACAAAGTGATTTTTTCAAAAACCCCCATTTCCCATTTACTTGTATCTATGGCACTTGGCTTGGCTGCTGGCGCTGCTCTGGCACACGGCGACGTGGTCCCGCAAGCGGTGGACACGACCGGACTCAAGTCGGTAGGTACTGCGTGGCTCGCGTCCAACCCTTACCGTGGAGACAAAACCGCAATCCATATAGGTGCCTCTGCCTATAACCAAAATTGCGCCCGATGCCACGGTTTAGAGGCCAAATCCGGCGGTATTGCGCCGGATTTACGCTATTTGCCAACAGGTGACGAAGGCGACGAAATATTCCTTAACCGTATTCGTCACGGATCAACGCGCGACGGCCGAGTTTACATGCCGCCGTTTGAGGGCATTTTCTCGCAAGAGGCCATGTGGGCGATTCGCGCTTGGCTGGAGACGGTCCACGTCGACTAAACCGTGTCGCTTGCGGAAATAACACCAGGCGGCAAGCGGGTCTGCGTCTCCAATGGAAAAGACGATGAAGTTAAGCGCCGTCGATTCGACGAGCCTTGCCATGGTGGCGACCATTGAGGTGGCAGTGGCCTTGGCATATGGCGGTGACGTCGGTTGGATTCCGCCCTGCTTGCGGCGTGCAGCGCCCTCACTGCCGCCAGAAAAAGATGGCCGTCATCACCAGACCCGTCAGCACAATGCCGCCACGCAGCCAGGGCGCGGGAATGCGCCGGGCCACCCGCGCGCCGCCGTAGCCGCCCAGGGTGGCGGCCACCATCATCATCAGCGCCTGCGGCCACAGCACCACGCCGCCTGCAGCGTAGATGGCGACGGCAATGGCGGTGAGCAGGGCCGAGACCCAGTTCTTCAGCCCGTTCATGGCGTTCAGGTTGGTTTGGCCGAGCAGCCCGAACAGCGCCAGCAGCAAGATGCCCAGGCCGCCGTTGAAATAACCCCCGTAGGCCGCAACGATCAGCACGCCCGCTGTCGCTTTGGCGGTGGACGGCTTGCCCCCCGCCGTCCATTCGCGCAGCTTGGGCCCCAGCGCAAACAGCAGCGTGGCGGCCAGCAGCAGCCAGGGCACGATGACGGAAAACAGGTCGTTGGACGTGACCAGCAGCAGGCCCGCGCCCGCCGCACCGCCGACGAGCGAGAGCACCACCAGACGCGGCATGGAGAGCCCTGGCGGCGGCTGCGTGTCTTCGCGAAAGCCCCAGGCACCGGCCATGTAGCCGGGCAGCAGAGCGACGGTGCCGGTGGCGTTGGCCACTACCGGGGGGACGCCTGTAAAAACAAGTGCGGGCAGCGTCAGGAAGCTGCCTCCTCCGGCAACGGCATTGAGGGCGCCAGCGACGAAGGCGGCGGTGAGGAGGAGGGCGGTGTCGAGCATGGCCCCCGATGCTAAACCCGCCGACTTGGCCGATTGCGTTGCTTTGGGGCGGAGCTGTATTGTGTTGCGCAGGCGGCTCAGTACAGGTAAACAGCGCCCACATGAACGGGGTTGTAGATCGGCCCTGCCGGCGCGCCCGAGTTGTTGGCCTGGTCGCCTTGGATGCCAGTGGCCAGGCTGTCTTCGCCTGGGGCGCTTACGGCCAAGGTCTTGCCATCGGTGGATAGGGAAACGCTGCTGCCAAACATATCGCCTGCATCGGTGTTGCTGGCCTTCATGTAAGCCTTTTGGCTCCATGCATTGCCGCCGCGCTGGAACAGATACACGGCGCCGGCGCCCCCGGCCGATGCATCGGCCTGGTTGGTGTTGAAGCCGAAGCCACTGCTGGCTTCAGCCATGGCCCCGACCGCCAGCGTGCCGCCGTCGGCGGACAGCGCGAGGCTGGATCCAAACCAGGCATTGACCTGGGTGTTGGTGGCCTTGATATAGGCCTGCTGGCTCCAGTTGCTTGCGCTGCGCGTGAATACGTAGGCAGCCCCGGCGCGAATCAGGGAGCGCACGCCGGGTGCGCTATTGACTCCCGTAGCGTTGCTCGATTCGCCAATGGCACCAACGGCCAAGGTGTCGCCTTCGGCTGAGAGGGCCACGCTGTAGCCGAACTGATCCAGTTCGCCGGGGTTGCTGGTCTTGACGTATGCCTGCTGCATCCACGGGCTGTCGCCGTTGCGGGTGAAGACATACGCCGCACCGGCGACGGACAGGGATACGTCGGTCTGGTCTGCGTTGATGCCGGTGGCTGCGCTGCGCTCACCCCATGCTCCCACGGCCAGGGTGCGTCCATCAGCGGCCACTGCGACCGAAGCGCCAAACTGTGCGCCCTGGAAGGTGTTGCTGGCCTTGAGGTAGGCTTGCTGGCGCCAACTGTCGGCGGCTTGGGCGAATACATACACCGCTCCGGCGCGCGCTGCGGATGTGTTCTGCTGGTTCCCGTTGATGCCGGTGGCATTGCTCGCTTCCCCCGGAGCGCCCACGGCCAGAAGTTTCCCGTCGGCGGAAAGGGACACATTGCTACCGAAACGGGCGGGGTCGCGGACGTAGCTGCCTGCGACGATGTCCATTGCGAACTGGGCCGCTTCGGCCGTGTTGCTGGCCTTCAAGTAGGCCTGCTGGCTCCAGGCGCCGCTGCGGCGGGTGAAAACGTACGCAGCTCCTGCCCCAGGGGTCATGGTGTTCGTCTGGTCGCCATCCACGCCGGTGGCATTGCTGGCCTCGTTGGGCGAGCCCACCGCCAGGATGTTGCCGTCGCCCGAAAGAGAAACGCTGGCGCCAAATTGGGTAATGAAGGGAGCCCCTCTCTCGTTAACGACTTGTTTGGTGTTGCTCGCCTTGACATAGGCCTGCTGGCTCCAGCCGCTGCCCGAACGGGCAAATACGTAGACCGCGCCCGCCCCTTCCACCGAGTTGTCGGCCTGGTCGCCATCGATGCCGGTCGCCTTGCTGGATTCTCCGGGGGCACCGACTGCGAGGGTGCTGCCATCGGCCGAGAGCGCAACGCTTGCGCCATACCCGTCATTTTTGCCACTGTTGCTGGCCTTGAAATAGCCAATCGCCTGGGTCAGGTCGGGCACCAGCGTGGAGCTGAACGCACCGCAGCCGCTGGCGTCGCAGGCGCGCACCCGGTAGCTGGCATTGACCCGCTCGGTGAGCAGTTGTGGAGCCAAACTATGCGCATAGCTTGTGCCGGTGAGCGCGCCGCCTATCTGCGTTTCTGGAAGGGGGCCGGCCGTACCGTCCGGGTCTTCGTAAAGCCCGTAGCGCGCAGCGCCAACGCTAGGGCTCCAGCTGAAGCTGTAGCCTTTGACCGTGTAGCCCACAGCAAAGGCGGCCGGTGCACCCAGGTTGGCGTTGTCGGGTGGGGCATCAGCGCTGCCGCCCCCGCAACTGGCCAGTGCCAGCGCCAGCGGCGTGAGCACCAGCAGCGCAGTGCGCCGGAGTGAACGGGCTTGGCTTTTTAAACGGTTCTTTGCAACGGGCACGGACATCGTCTCCATCCTCCAGCGGAATAAAAGAGGAATTGTCTCCCGGTGCAGGCGCGAATCTGGCAAATCGAAGTAAGCAGACGTAGACTCATGAGATGCTGGCAGCCTCTCCGGCGCTCTCCGGCGCGCTGGTGGGGGTGCGCGCTCTCAGGCGTAGGGGTTGGCAAACCCCAGTTCACCCAGGATGGCGGTTTCGTACGCTTCCATCTCCTGGGCATCCTGCGCGCTGGTCTCATGGTCCCAGCCCTGGGCATGCAGGGCGCCATGCACCAGCAGGTGGGCGTAGTGCTCTTCCAGGGTTTTGTTCTGCTCCAGCGCCTCGCGCGCCACCACCGGGGCGCACAGCACCAGGTCGGCTAGCACTGTGGGTTCCTGCGCATAGTCGAAGGTGAGCACGTTGGTGGCGTAGTCCTTCTGGCGGTAGTCGCGGTTGAGCTGGCGGCCTTCGTCTTCGTCGACGATGCGCACGGTGATCTCGGCGTTGGTGGAAAGGGCGTGGCGAATCCAGCGCGCCACCCGGTGGCGCGCCAGCACGGCGCGGTGCTCGGGGGCGGCGGCAAAGCGCGCGAATTGCAGGGACAAGGCAAGTGCAGGCAGAGCCATATATTTATAGTGTTTTAGGCCTCTAGCGCTTATCCGATAAGCGTTAGCAGCTATATAAAAGCTAGCGACTACGTCGCCCGCGCACGCCCCGGCCGCCCGGCGGCGTCGTAGGCATCGACGATGCGAGCCACCAGGGGGTGGCGCACCACGTCCGCGCTGGTAAAGCGCGTCACCGAAATGCCTTTGATGCGCTTCAAGATGCGTTCGGCTTCGACCAACCCGCTCATCGCGCCCTTGGGCAGGTCGATCTGGCTCACGTCGCCAGTCACCACGGCTTTGGCGCCAAAGCCGATGCGGGTGAGGAACATTTTCATCTGCTCGGGTGTGGTGTTCTGCGCTTCGTCGAGGATGACGAAGGCGTTGTTCAGTGTGCGTCCGCGCATGAAGGCCAGCGGCGCGATTTCGAGCTGGTTGCGCTCGAACGCCTTTTGCACCTTGTCGTAGCCCATCAGCTCGTACAGCGCGTCGTACAGCGGGCGCAGATAGGGGTCAACTTTTTGCGCCAAATCGCCCGGCAGGAAACCCAGGCGCTCGCCCGCTTCCACGGCAGGGCGCGTGAGCACAATGCGCTGCACGGCCGAGCGCTCGAGCGCATCCACCGCGCAGGCCACGGCCAGATACGTCTTGCCGGTGCCCGCCGGCCCGATGCCCAGGCTGATGTCGTGCGTGGCGATGTTGGCCAGGTACTGCGCCTGGGTGGCGGTGCGGGCGCGCAGGTCGGCGCGGCGCGTGGTCAGCTGCGAGCCGTCCACAACGGCATCGACCAGCTCGCTGTCGCCGGCCAGCATGAGCTGGACCGTTTCGTCGCTCACCGGGCGCTCGGCGATTTCGTAGACCGCCTGCAGCATCTCCATGGCCTGCGTGGCGCGTGCCTTGGGGCCATCCACCTTGAACTGCTCGTGCCGGTGCGCAATGCTGACCTGCAGCGCCGCCTCGATGGTGCGCAAATGGCAGTCGGCCGGACCGCACAGGTGCGAGAGGCGCGAGTTGTTGTGGGGAGTGAAGGTGTGGCGCAGGATCACGCTGATAATTCCGGGCGGTAAAGCAAACGGTGAAGCGCCACACGCGCTGTCAGCGCGATTTGCGCGGTGTGCGCAAAGTGACAAGAAGGACTGCAATGATAGGCAAGTTGACCGGCATCCTGCTGGAGAAGAATCCCCCCGAGGTGCTGCTCGATTGCCACGGCGTGGGTTACGAAGTGCAGGTGCCCATGAGTACCTTCTACAACCTGCCGGCGCTGGGCGAGCGCGTCAGCCTGCTCACGCAGTTCATTGTGCGCGAGGATGCGCAACTGCTGTACGGTTTTGCCAGTGTGCAAGAGCGCGCCGCTTTCCGCGAGCTGATCAAGGTGGCCGGCGTCGGCCCGCGCACGGCGCTGGCGGTGCTCTCTGGCATGGGCGTGGGCGATCTGGCGCAGGCCATCACCTTGCAGGAGGCGGGTCGCTTGGTGAAGGTTCCTGGTATTGGCAAGAAAACGGCCGAGCGCTTGCTGCTGGAGCTCAAAGGCAAACTAGGCGCCGAGCTCTCGGGCACGGCGGCCCTGGCCAAGAGCGACGCGCAGGCCGATATTCTGCAGGCGCTGCTGGCGCTGGGTTACAACGACAAGGAAGCGGCAGCGGCACTCAAGGCGCTGCCGGTGGATGTGGCGGTGAGCGATGGCATCCGGCTGGCGCTGAAAAGCCTGGCGAAATAGCGGCGGTGCGCGGATTGCGCAGGAACAACAAGGAACAGGTATGCAAATCAGAGCGGGCGCAATGCGCTGGACGACATGGCTCTTGGTGGTTGCGGGCCTCACGGCTTGCGGTGGCGGCGCAGACGATGCGACGCAGCCGGCACGGACGCAGGCTGCGCCGCTGCTGCAATCCGAGGCATGGGTTCAACCGTCTGGCGTGCAGGCACAGGTCGGTGTCAAGGCTCGGGCTCTGACACCAGCCGCCGTACCCTTGCCGGCGCAGGTGCAATTGGGCGAACTCGTCCGGGAAAAAGGCGCTGCACTGCAAGAAGGTGGTGCGCGGCTGGTGGGCGTGCCCCGTGCACTTGCCGAAACGGCCGCGCCCGATGGTCTTGCCGCCCGGTTGCATTGGCAGGACACACCGACTGGCGCCAAGGTTGCGGCACTGAGTGTCTCGGCGAGCGGAGCGCAAGGCTTGCGGCTCGCACTGCACGTAGAGGCCTTGCCAGCCGATGCCTTGCTGCGGGTGTACGGCCAGGCGCGGCCCGAGACGGTCTATGAAGTAGCCGGACAGCAGGTGTTGGACGCCATTGCGCGCAATCTGGCAGCAGGGGAAACCGGTGACGCTGCGCACACCTGGTGGACGCCAGAACTTGGCGCAGACGAGCAGACGCTGGAGATTGAGCTTGCGCCCGGCACCGACCCGCAGGCCCTGCGTATCTCGGTGCCGCGGGTTTCGCACATCTTCGAAGATCTGTCGGTACCGCCGGAGGGCGCACTGGTCAGCAAAATCAACGAGTCAGCCACCTGCAACTTGGACGCAAGCTGCTACGACGAGGTCGCTGCGCAGCGCAATGCGGTGGCGCGCATGGTGTTTACCAAGGACGGCAGCACCTACGCGTGTACGGGAACACTGCTGAATGACCTGGCCTCTTCGGGCACGCCGTATTTTCTGAGCGCCAACCACTGCATTTCTACTCAGGCAGCAGCCAGCAGCCTACAGACCGACTGGTTTTACCGGTCCCCCACCTGCAACAGCCGCACGCTCTCGTCGGCCTCGGTGCGCCGCTTTGGTGGAGCTACCTTGCTGTATGCCAATGCCGCAAGCGACACCGCTCTGGTGCAACTCAATGACGCTCCCCCGCCCGGCGCTGTATTCGCGGCCTGGGACGCCACGCCGCAAGCGAGCGGATCTGCCGTATTTGGCCTGCACCATCCGAGCGCCGATCTGCTCAAGGTGAGCTTCGGGACATTGATGGGCCCGTTGTCCTGCACCAGCGGCGCTGGAACGGATTTCACCTGCAGCGGGAGCACGGGCAATTACTACCGGGTGCAATGGTCTAGCGGAACCACGGAGGGCGGCAGCAGCGGCTCGGCCTTGTTTCGCGGTGGCTACGTGGTAGGGACGCTGTATGGCGGAGCGGTCAGCTGCACCGCAACCGGGGGGTTTGACGTGTATGGGCGCCTGGATGTGGCGTACAACGACGGAATCAAGAAATGGTTGGCCGGCAGCGGCAGCGGCAGCGGCAACGGCAGCGGGGACGGTGGTGGGGTCTCGACGCTGGGCAGCCTATTTCGGACAATGCTGAGCCCAAAATAACTTCCCCCAAATGCGCATGAACATTTGAGAGAAGCAGACCACAAGTTACTTGGCTCTGGTCAGATTTTTCAGAGTATCGCCACCTTCGATCGAATAAATCTTGGTGGCAAGAGGCGTGACATCGGTAATGGAGATGCTGACGCTCTTCAAATTATCCGTGGTTTTTTCCCTGGAATATGCACATATTGCTTCACCTGGAAGAAAACTTACCAATATGCCTGCGTCTGTAGGTCGCCCGGGCGTGCGGCCTACGCCCGAGGTATAAACCGTCGTAACGTCGGAAGAGGTTCCACCGAGGAGACTGCCATTTAAATATCTGCTGCCAAGCCAATCATCATTGGTCCAGACATTGACGCCCTTGAGATCTTGCACTACCAGAGTGGAATCTGAATTCTCTTCGTTGGATTCGGCAAATACAACCAAAACTTTGGAGCCTTGAAACGTTGCGCCTCCGCTGTCAATGATGGTGCAGCCTGACGCCGATGCAGTTCGTGATTGAAGATTGTTGGTGCTGATATTCAAGAGGCCTGCGTGTGAGGAGAGAGTAAAAATCGACAGAATACAAAAAACGGCAGATTTGATCTTTTTCATATTTGGCTTAATGAATATTAACTATATATATGTGCGCAGTTGATTTATTTAAGATTTCTGACTGATATAAATAATACGTTGACTAACGTTTGCCAAAATAGGTGCTAACCCTTATGTGTTGCAGCAACTTAAATCAACTCTCATTTGGCCCTATAGTCTATGTCGGAATGTTTGCTGGAAATATGCCTACGTGACCATCCAGACCGATGATTTCGCTCCCGCGCCGCCCAAGCGCGTCATCTCTGCTGCGCCCGCCTCGCCGCAGGAAGAGGCCATAGAGCGCGCCCTGCGCCCCAAACTGTTGCAGGAGTATGTGGGCCAGGCCAAGGCGCGCGAGCAGCTCGAAATTTTCATTGGCGCTGCCAAAAAGCGCGGTGAGGCGCTCGACCACGTGCTGCTGTTTGGCCCCCCTGGCTTGGGCAAGACCACGCTCAGCCACATCATTGCCGCCGAACTCGGGGTGAACCTGCGCCAGACCAGCGGCCCGGTGCTGGAAAAGCCCAAGGACCTGGCGGCGCTCCTGACCAATCTGGAGCGCAACGATGTGCTCTTTATCGACGAGATCCATCGCCTCAGCCCCGTGGTCGAGGAAATCCTCTACCCCGCTCTGGAGGATTACCAGATCGACATCATGATCGGCGAAGGCCCGGCGGCGCGTTCCATCAAGCTCGATCTGCAGCCCTTCACGCTGGTGGGCGCCACGACGCGCGCCGGCATGCTGACCAATCCGCTGCGCGACCGCTTCGGCATCGTCGCGCGGCTCGAGTTTTATACGCCTGAAGAGCTGGCCCGCATCGTCAGGCGCAGTGCTGGGTTGCTGGGAACCCCCATGGACGACGCCGGTGGTTTCGAGCTGGCGCGGCGCTCGCGCGGTACGCCGCGCATTGCCAATCGGCTGCTGCGCCGCGTGCGCGACTATGCCGAGGTCAAGGGCGAAGGCCACATCACCCAAGATATTGCCAACCGGGCGCTCGCCATGCTGGACGTAGACCCGCAGGGCTTTGACGTGATGGACAGAAAGCTTTTGGAGGCGCTGATTCACCGCTTTGACGGCGGCCCGGTGGGGTTGGACAACATTGCCGCCAGCATTGGCGAAGAGGCCGGCACGATTGAAGACGTGATTGAGCCCTACCTGATCCAGCAAGGCTATTTGCAGCGCACCACGCGCGGCCGCGTGGCCACGCTGGCCGCCTACCGCCATTTGGGCGTGACGCCGCCGCAAGCGGCTGGCGGTCTGTTCGATGCCGGGGCGTCGCAGTGACGTTGCCTCGGCGCACGCTGTGGCTGTTGGGCGCGGCGCTGGCGCTGGGTGTTTTGGCGGTGGCGCTCGCCATTTGGCTGCGCGGGCCGCAGGTCGATGCTGTGCAGGTGCAGCGTGCGCCGCTTGTGCGCACGCTGCAGTTTTCCGCCCGCGTCGCGACGCTCTCGCGCGTGGACATTGGCAGCACCCTCACTGGCCGCGTGGTGCAGGTGCTGGTGGTCGAAGGCGACCGCGTGCAGGCAGGCGATGCACTGATTCAACTCGAAGACCAGGAATGGCGCGCCGCACTCGCCCAGGCCAGGGCCGCGGAGCAGCAGGCCCATGCGCACCTGACGGGCCTGCGCAGCAGCGGCCGCGCGGCTTTGCAGGCTGGCCTCGCGCAGGCCGAGGCCGGCCTGCATGCCGCCAAGGCGGCCCTGGCGCGCGCGCAGCAGTTGGTGGCCCAGGGTTTTTACAGCGCCGCCCAACTTGATGAGGCGCGCCGCGCTGCCGATGTCGCGCAGGCGCAAACCAACAGTGCGCGCGCCCAGGTGCAGGCCAATGCCGACGCGGGCAGCGACGTGGTGCAGGCCAGGGCACAGTTGGATGTTGCCCACGCCGCGACACAGGCTGCGCAGGCGCGGCTGGCCCAGGCCACGCTGCGCGCACCCACCAACGCCCGCGTGCTGGTGCGGAGCGTTGAGCCTGGGCAGATCGTGCAGCCCGGCAAGGCCTTGCTGAGCCTGGCGCTGGCCGGCCCGACGCAGCTTGTCGCCCAGGTGGACGAGCGCTTTCTGGAGCAACTGCGGCCTGGCCAGAGCGCCGCCGTCGTGGCCGACGCTTTCCCGAACCAGCGCTTTGCCGCGCGCGTGCTGAGCCTGGCGCCGGCGGTGGACGCGCAGCGCGGCGCCATCGAAGTGAAATTCGCGCTTGCCGCAGAGGCCCCAGCGTTTCTGCGCGAGGACATGACGCTGTCGGTGGAGGTGGAAACTGCAAGAAGAGACAACACCCTGGTGCTGCCGCAGACAGCGCTGCGCGCGCCGCCTGTGGGCGACCAGGCCGAAGTGCTGGTGGTGCAGGCGGGCCGTGCGCGCATGCGCAAGGTGCGGCTGGGCCTGCGCACCCTGGGCGCCGTCGAGGTGCTGGGCGGCCTTGCCGAAGGGGATGCCGTGCTGCAAAACGCTGCGGGCGTGCCGCCCGGCGCCCATGTGCGCAGCCGCGTGGTGGACTGGCTGCCCGCTGCCAGCGACCCGGCTGCGCGCGCCGAAGATGCCGGCGCGGCCATTTTCAATACCATGGGGAACTGACCGCCCATGCTGCGCTGGCCCGGCTTTGAACTGCGCGTGGCCCTGCGCTTTTTGCGTGAGGGGCGCATGCAGACCGTGCTCATCATCGTCGGGGTGGCGGCAGGCGTCGCGGTGGTGGCCTATATCTCGGCGCTGATCAGCGGCCTGCAATCGAACACGCTCGCCAAGACACTCGGTGCCCAGGCGCACATCACGCTCCAGGTGCCCGACGATGTTGTCACGCCGGCGGCGCTGCCTCGGCCCGGTGCTGCGGTGCTGAGCGATACCCAGCCGCGCGCCCAGCGCCTGCGCTCGGTGGCCAACTGGCAGGCGCTGGTGCCGCTTTTGGAGCGTCGGCCCAATGTGGCCGGCGTCTCGCCCATGGTTTCGGGCGCGGGGCTGGCGCTGCGCGGCGAGGCGGTCCAATCGATCGCGTTGATGGGTGTCGACCTGGACCGCTACGACCGCGTCGTCGGCCTGCGCAGCAAGGTGGTCAACGGGGTGGCGCGGTTGGCGCCGGGTGACGCGATCATCGGACGCGAGCTGGCGCACGACCTGGGCGTGCACGCGGGCGACCGCTTCACGGTGCAGACGAGCACTTCCAGCGAGCCGTTGCGCGTGACGGCGCTGGTGGATCTTGGCGTCAAGGATTTGAACCGCCGCACGGTGATCGTGCCGCTGCGCGAGGCGCAGAACCTGTTGGCCTTGCCCGGTGGCGCCACCAGCCTCGACTTGACGCTGAACGACGTCTGGGTGGCGCAGACCATGGCGCGCGATCTGCGCGCGCAGTTTCCCTACAAAATCGAGAGCTGGCAGGAGAACAACGCGCAGCTCGTCGCGGCGCTCAACGCCCAGTCCGTTGCCACCGGCATCATTCGCGGCGTGGTCCTGGCCGTGGTGGTGCTGGGCATTGCCAGCGTGCTGGTGGTGTCGGTCGTTCAAAAGCGCCGCGAGATCGGCATCCTGCGTGCCATGGGTGCTACGCGCGGGCAGATCATGCGGGTGTTTCTGGTGCAGGGCGCCGTGGTCGGTGCGGTGGGCTCGCTGCTCGGCCTGCTGCTCGCGGTAGCGCTCATTTTTGTGTTTACCCGCTTCGTGCATGGCTCGGACGGGCGTCCGCTGTTTGACATTCACCTGCTCCCTGCAACCGCGCTGCTGGTGGCACTGATTGCTACCGTGTGCGGGGTACTGGCGGCCATTGCGCCTGCGCGCAGCGCCGCCCGGCTGGATCCGGCGCAGGCTATTCGTATTTGATCCATGGCTGCGCCGCCCGGAACACCAGCGCTGATTGCGCTCTCCTGTATCAAGAAAAGCTACAACATCGGGCGCCCCAGCGAGGCCGAAATACTGCACGGGCTGGACCTGCAGGTCGCAGCAGGCGAGTTCATCGCACTCATGGGCCCCTCGGGCTCAGGCAAGAGCACGCTGCTGAACATTCTGGGTCTGCTGGAGCGCGCTACTTCAGGCGACTACCGCCTGCAGGGGGAGACCGTCCAAAACCTCGACGATGCCGCGCTCACGCTGCGGCGGCGCCACACGCTGGGCTTTGTGTTCCAGTTTCACCACCTGCTGCCAGCCTTCTCGGCGCTGGAGAACGTCACGCTGCCGGCGCTGATGGGCGAGGGGCGCGTGAGCAGCCAGCAGCGCGAGCGTGCGCGCAGCCTGCTGGACGCCGTGGGCCTTGCCAATGCCATGGACAAGCGGCCCGGCGAGCTCTCAGGCGGCATGCAGCAGCGCGTGGCCATTGCCCGTGCCCTGGTGCTGGACCCGCCGCTGGTGCTGGCCGACGAGCCCACGGGCAATCTGGACACCGCCGCGTCCAGCGAAGTGTTTGCGCTCCTGCGGCGCATGCATGCCGAGCGCGGCACCAGCTTCATCATCGTCACCCACGACCCGCGCCTGGCCGCGCACTGTGACCGGCTGGTGGAACTGGTGGACGGACGCATCGCCCGCGACGAGGCGATGGTGCAAGGCGTAGAGCCGGTTCCCAGCAGCTTGCCCGTGCCGCCGCCGTGACCAGTGGCATGCGGGAACCATCAAAAAAGTGAGCTGTCAGCGCTTACTGCATAAGCGATGAAGGCCTATTTGACTGATATTTTCTGCGCGCTTGGCCATCGGCGCGGCCCTGCTCACTGCCAGCCAAAGCGGCGGATATAGAAGCGTTTGAGCACCGTGGTCAGCGTGGCGTAGCCCAGCAAGATCGCCACCAGCGCGCCAAAGTAGGGCAGCGGCAGCGCCTGCAGCTTGAAGTAATCGGCCAGCGGCCCCATGGGCAGAAACACGCCCACGGCCATGACCAGCACGGTCATGCCCATCAGCGGCCAGGCGGCGCGGCTCTGGAGGAAGGGCAGCTTGGGTGTGCGGATCATGTGCACGATCAGCGTCTGCGTCAGCAGGCCGACGACAAACCAGCCCGACTGGAACAGCGTCTGCTCTGCCAGCGAGTTGGCCTGGAACACCCACCACATCAGCGCAAAAGTGAGGATATCGAACACCGAGCTGATCGGGCCAAAAAACACCATGAAGCGCCCCAGGTCCTGCGGGTTCCAGCGCAGCGGCTGGCGCACCAGCTCTTCGTCGACGTTGTCAAACGGGATGGCGATCTGCGAGATGTCGTAAAGCAGGTTCTGCACCAGCAGCTGGATCGGCAGCATCGGCAGGAACGGCAGGAAGGCGCTGGCCACCAGCACCGAGAACACGTTGCCAAAGTTGGAGCTGGCCGTCATGCGGATGTACTTGAGCATGTTGCTGAAGGTCTTGCGGCCTTCCACCACGCCCTGTTCGAGCACCATCAGGCTTTTCTCCAGCAGGATGATGTCGGCCGCTTCCTTGGCGATGTCCACCGCGCTGTCCACGCTGATGCCGATGTCGGCGGCGCGCAGTGCGGGCGCGTCGTTGATGCCGTCGCCCATGAAGCCGACGATATGCCCATTGGCGCGCAGCGCACGCACGATGCGCTCCTTGTGCAGCGGCGTGAGCTTGGCGAACAGGTTGTGCTGCTCCACCAGCCGGCGCAGGCCGGCCTCGTCCAGGTCTTCGATCTGGGCGCCCAGCACCACGCCATCGACCGGCAGACCGACGTCGCGGCAGACCTTGGCGGCCACCAGGTCGTTGTCGCCGGTCAACACCTTCACGGCCACGCCGTGCACGGCCAGCGCCTGCAGGGCCGGGGCGGCGGATTCTTTGGGCGGATCGAGAAAGGCGATGTAGCCGATCAGCGTCAGATCGGCCTCGTCGGCCACGCTGTAGACGGCCTTGCTCGGCGGCACCTCCTTGACGGCCACGGCGACCACGCGCAGGCCCTCCTGGTTGAGTGCGCCGGTCACGGCCTGCACGCGCGCCAGCAGCGCGGCGTCGAGCGCCAGCACCTGCGCACCGTCCTGGATGTGGCTGCAGGCGGCCAGTACTTCTTCGACCGCGCCCTTGCAGATCAGCTCGTGGTGGTCGCCCTTCTCGGACACCACCACCGACATGCGCCGACGCTGAAAGTCAAACGGGATTTCATCGACCTTGCGGTAATCCTCGCTGACGCGCAGCGCGGTCTGCAACTCCACGTGTTCGAGCACGGCGCGGTCCAGCAGGTTCTTCAGCCCGGTCTGGTAGTGGCTGTTGAGGAAAGCGAACTTCAGCACCTCGTCAGAGGCGACGCCAAGCACGTTGGTGTGGCGCTCCAGGACGATCTTGTCCTGCGTCAGCGTGCCGGTCTTGTCGGTACACAACACGTCCATGGCGCCAAAGTTCTGGATCGCATCCAGGCGCTTGACCACCACCTTCTTGCGCGACAGCACCACGGCGCCCTTGGCCAGGGTCGAGGTGACGATCATGGGAAGCATCTCGGGCGTCAGGCCCACGGCCACCGACAAGGCAAACAAAAAGGCCTCGACCCAGTCGCCCTTGGTGACGCCGTTGATGACGAACACGATAGGCACCATCACCAGTGCAAACCGTATCAGCACCCAGCTGACGTTGTTCACCCCGGTCTGGAAGGCCGTGGGCGTGCGGTCGGCTGCGGTGACGCGCGTGGCGATGGTGCCGAAATACGTGCCGTTGCCGGTGCTGAGCACCAGCGCAGTGGCCGCGCCAGAGACCACGTTGGTGCCCATGAACAGCAGGTTGGCAGCGTCCAGCACGCTCTCGCTATTCTCAGCATTCTTGGCCGCATCGGCATGCTTCTCGATGGGCAGCGACTCACCGGTCATGGCCGCCTGGCTGACGAACAGGTCCTTGGACACCAGTACGCGGCAGTCAGCCGGGATCATGTCACCAGCCGACAGAATGATCAGGTCGCCAGGCACGAGCTGCGTGATGGGCAGCTCTTGCTGCGCGCTGGCGCCGCCTGCTGCGCCAGTTTCGCTGCGGCGCAGCACCGTGGCGGTGTTGCTGACCAGGGCCTTGAGCCGTTCGGCTGCGCGGTGCGAGCGGCCCTCCTGGACAAAGCGCATCAGCGTCGACAGCACCACCATGCTGCCGATCACAACCGTGGCTTTGGCGTCTTCCGTGAGCCACGAAATGACGGCCAGCGCCGTCAGCAGCAGGTTGAACGGGTTCTGGTAACAGTGCCACAGGTGCAGCCAGGCCGGCAGGGGTTTTTCATGCTCGACCTCATTGGGGCCGATGCGCGCGCGGATGTCTGCGGCCTCAGCGTCGGTCAGGCCACGCGCCTGGCTGCCGGCGCGCGTCAGCAAGGCTGCCGTGCTGTCCTTGCTGGCCTGACGCAGCGCCTGCGTCAGCGCTGGTGGTACCGCCACGGCGTGGCCGTGCGTATCGAGCGACTCCAACATCAGGCGGCGCCGGAAATGCCGCAGCGTGTGGCGGCTGCGCAGGAACAGGGCAAAGCGGGCTTTGAAGAATTGCAGGGCCATTTCTTTCTTCCAGAACACGGGAGCGTCGCGGCCGGGCGGATTCTCAGCCTCCTGGCACGGCGGAGGGCACAGGCATGTCTAGCCTGGCCTGCGCAGGGCAGGAAAGCATCAGTGATTCAGGCGCGGCATCGCCAGGGCGCGGGCAAGCGCCGGGATGTCAGAAACCAGGGGCAGCAGTCGCGGACCGGACCGCGCCCCGTGCGCGGGACTCAGTCGGCCAGAAGCGCTGCCTTGGCGGCACGCTGGAAATCACTGGAAGAACTGGCACAGTCCACGCGGGGGGCTCCAAAAATCAGGGTGCGCGATTGTTGCACAGCAGCATTACAGGTGCAATAACGCATTGGCCTGTCCGCAAGGGAGTTTTTGACTATCAAAAAGATAGCTAAAAGCACATGTTCTGTAAGCCATAGAGCCTCATATCTATGGTATTTTTAATGGCTCCGACCCCAACAGGAGCGGGTTTTTTGCAGGATGTTTTCTACGGTGGCACCCTCAGAACGTATGGGCTCACGTTCTCAGGGAGAAGGCGCCTATGGACGCATGCTGGTACCCCCTGTCCAGTGGCGCAGGTCGGCCCGTCAAGAAGGCTGTCGAGCGGCGCTGGCTTCGAGCTTGCGGTAGATGGTCTGCCGGCTGATACCCAACTGGCGAGCGGCCTGGGTGACGTTGCCGCGCGTGCTTTGCAGGGCTTGCTGGATGGCGGCGTGCGACAACTCCTGCAGGTTGAGCGTGGCGTTCTGGGCCGGCACTTGGTCTGTAGGGCACGGTGCAGCGACTGCATTCTTCAAAGGAAGGGACAAGGCGGCGATCAGGTCATCAGGCATATGCACCCAGTCCAGCGTGTCCTCCTCGTCCCCCAGCATGGCGCAGGCCGTGCGCAGCACACTCGCGACCTGGCGCAGATTGCCGGGCCAGGCGTAACCGGCCAGCTGTGCATACAGATCTGGCGCCAACTGCAGCGCGCGCTCCGGGTGCAGGTCGTGCAGCAACCGCTGGGCGAGCGCCCCGAAATCGCTGCGCTCGCGCAGCGCCGGCAACTGCACCGTCAGGCCATTGATGCGGTAGTACAGGTCTTGCCGGAAACGCCCCTGCGCTGCAGCCTCCAGCAACTGGCAATGCGTGGCGCAGACAAGAGCAAAGTCCACCGGCACCGCCGTGCCCGAGCCGACCGGCGTGACGCTGCGCTCCTGCAGCACCCGCAGCAGCCGGGTCTGCATGGGCAGCGGCATATCGCCAATCTCATCGAGAAACAGCGTGCCGCCATGCGCTTCGCGCAGGCGCCCCAGGCTTCCCTCCTTGCGCGCGCCCGTAAAAGCCCCGCCCACGTAGCCAAACAGCTCGGCCTCGATCAGGGATTCTGGAATGGCACCGCAGTTGATGGCGACAAAGGGCGCTGCATGCCGCGGACCGCTGGCATGCAAGGCGCGCGCAAACACCTCCTTGCCCACGCCGCACTCACCCTGGATCAACACCGCGATAGGCTTGCCCACCACGCGGCGCACCTTGTCGGCGGCGGCGCGCCAGCGGGCATCGCCCGTATCGATCTGGGCCAGTGCATCGCCCGCGGGCTGTGCAGGCTGAAGGTGCGCCGCACTGCTCGCGCGGCGCGTGGGCCAGGTAGCCGCATCCGCCTGCAGCTGGGCAAACAGCGTGGCGCCGCTGTGCAAGCGAAGCATGTGGGTCTGCGAGGACCGGCGCTGGTGGCGGGTGAGCAGGTCATCGAGCCGCACATCGAGTACGCGTTCGAGCAGCGTCGCGCCGATGTCCCCGGTCTGCAGGCCCAGCTGCGTCAGGGCCACGCGGTTGGCGCCCACGATCCAGCCGTCCTCGGAGACCACCACAATGCCTTCCGCGACGCTGCCAATGCCTTCGGGCTGCGTGTGCAAGTGCAGCCGAAGGTTGCGCTGGCAGGTGGCCACCAGCAGGCGGTTCTCGATCATGCGGGCGGCCGTACTGACCAGGCCCAGCGTATGCCCATGGGCCTGGCCGCTGCGGTGGTCGCCAGAAATGTCCAGGATACCCAGCAGATCGCCCGTGGCCGACAGAATGGGCGAAGCCGCGCAGGTCAGGAAACTGTTGCGCTCCAGGAAGTGCTCGGAGCCGTGTATCTGCACGGCGCTGCGCTCGACCAGGGCTGTGCCAACGGCATTCGTGCCGCGGTGTTCCTCGTGCCAGGACGCCCCGCAGGCCAGCGCCACGCGTGCCGCCTTGTCGGCGAAAAGCGGGTCGCCCAGCGTGTGCACCAGCATGCCGCGGGGGTCGGCCAGCACGACCACGCTCTGGCTGTGGCGCACCTGGTCAAACACATATTCCATGATGGGGCGTGAATGCGCCAAGAGCGAATGGCTGGCCGACAGGGCCTGGCGCAGGCTGCCGCTGCTTGCTGGCTCGGGCGCCAGCACCCGGCCCGTGGGCACCAACCCCGCTGCCATGCTGCGCGACCACGAACGCGTCAGGCGTTCATGGACCAGGCCACCTGGGCACTGGCCCGATTCCAGCAGATGCTGCCTGGCCTGGCGCAAGGCGATGGGAGTAGGGATCGATGGCATGTGTTGTCTCCTGTGCGGGTGCTGGGGTGCCCCGCTTTTTGGCGCGAGTATGGGCGGCTCGCCACCCGCAGGCAACTGTGCATTACCCCTATGCTGGCCAAGTGTTTCGTTCTGTGACAGTCGTTGCACTGTGGAGCGTTGTCGCCAAGGGCCAGTGCACCCCATGACAGCCTATTCGGGCGCAGTCTTCGGAGGTTCTGGGTTGCAGGCTTGACGGCCTGTATCAGGTGCCATCGCACGGCTGTACAGCGTTTTCCGCACATGGGATGTCGCGCAAGGCACACAACTTGCTACCCACGCTTCCTAGGAGCGGATTTGACTCAGGGCCGAACAAAGCATCCCCGAAGCTAACACCTACGTTCAATTCTATCGAAGTGGGTCGCCAAGGGCCATGCAAGGGGTAATCGGTTACCCAGGCAGCAGAGGTTGGGCGAGTGGTCAGTGACGTTCCTGTGGGTAGGTATGACTTCATTCATTAGCAAATAAAAGGAGACGACGATGAAGAATTTGAACGCGCTGGCCATCAGCATCTCGGTGTTGGGCGCTCTGGCCACATTTCTTGCCCTTGGGCCATTCAGCGGGGTGTACCTGATATGGGCCGTGTTCGTGGCCTGGGGGGCTTTCTACGCGCTGGGTGCAGATCTGGCTGCGCTGCAAAAACTGATTGTCTGTGGCGTCTTCGGGGCGTTGGTGGCTTGGGTGGTTGCGGTGGCGATCCTTGCGCTGCCGTTCGCGGGGCTTCTGGGTTTGCCTCTGTGGGCGGCGCTGGCGGTGGGTGTTGGCGTGGTGGTCGTGGTGTTGGCGGCCAACGTGCCGGCACTGGCCACTATTCCTGCCACGGTGTTTGGCTTTGCCTCCACCTTTGCGTACCTGCTGCAAACCCCCGACATGCTCAAGCTTGACGTGCTGCTCTCGGCAACCTTGAAAAACTCGCTGATCGTGGTCTCTCTGTCGCTGGTGGTAGGGGGGCTCTTCGGCCTGGTGTCAGCGCGCTGGGGCGCTGCGATGACGAAAGCGTAGGCGCAATTCGGTCTACCGCGATTTTCATTGTGGCTAGGGGGAATCAAGCGGCCAGACAGGCCGCTTGATTCTTTTCGATCCGCTGTTGCCCCATTGGGAGAAGTACGCGTATGCAAGCTCAACAAATGCTGCCGATTGAAGAATTTGGTTTGGCGGTGGGTCTGCGTTTGCCTTGGCGAGCCAGCAAATGCACGGTAAACGAAGTCTCCAAAACGATCCACCTGTGGATCACCAACCAAGGCCTAGCGACCGCCGAGCAACGGCGCCTGTGGTTTGTCCCAAAGGCGGCACGAGTGCCCAGCAAAATCACCAGCGCTGAAGACAAGCAATGGCGCCATGTGGATTGCATGACCTACAGCTGCGTGGTTCATACATGCGACCCGCTGCAGCCTGACGACCATGAACTGGACTGGCTTGGTCTGCCCAACAGCCCGTTCACCAAGTGCCTGGCAAAGAGAATCTTCCAACTGCTGATGGAAGGTGTCGACATGCAGGTCATTTGCGAGGTGCTGCGCATTCCGTTTGCCGAACTCTGGAAGTTCAAGTTCGACCTGGACAATGGACTGCTGAACTTCGAATACCAACCATCAGTGCGGCGCAGGGCGAAATTTCACTCCGAATCCCAGGCACCAGCGGCGATACAGGCTGCTGCGCCGGATGCCAAAGCAGTTGAGACGGCCATCCCGGTTCCCGACGTGTCTGATCCGGTGTGGGAACATTTGATTACTGGGAAACTGAACATCGATATCAAGACGCTCAGTCTTCAGCTCTTGCTAACGAAGCTGCGGCAACAAGTCAGCCAGTTGCAAAGTGCAGACGTGAAAATCATGAAGCTGCGTGAACTGCATCGCTACGTGGAGCGGCATCAGCGCGTGCTCCGGCATGAACTGGTCCAGCTCAAACCGTTCTAAGTAGGGAATCGAACATGAATGTCTTGAACCAAGCCCTGCTTGAACCGCGCGAGGCGGCGGCGCTCATTGCCAGTGGGGCGTACCTCGCCATCGCGGGTGACGAAGCGGTTCTGGTAGGTCTTCCCAGGGGCAACTGGATTGGCGGCACGATTGCTTACTTCATGGCGCAGGAAGGCGGACAAACCACTCGCGAGCAAGTCTTCGTGACCAAACTCGATACCTTTGGTCTCCTCCCGACTATCACCCAATACGACGCGCAGCATCTGCCGTCGGTGTGCCAGGATGGACCTGACAACGGTTACAGCCTGATCATTCTTCCTGCCTTTTCCAGGATTCATTACGAATTCGCCAAAAACGCGCCCATGTACGAAGACATGTACATGAAGCCCCTGGTGGGTTGGATCTCTGGCGCTCATCTAGATGACCTGGCCACGTGCAAGCCCAAGACCTTGGACGGGCGCACGGGTGAGCTGTTCGAAGACCGGGCCGTGGTGCTGCATGTACCCTTGCCAGACAACATCAGCGTCAATGTGAGCATTGTCAACCTGTTCAAGCAAGGCAGTGGTGACGTCATCTATTTCGAAAAAGAAGGCTTCAGTGCGTCTACCTGCGTTATCAACCAGAGGCCCGTGTCTTTCGCAAAGTACTTGAAGGAGATGGGCCACGACACACGCTTGCCCCTGGTGGCCGACTACAACGGCGCCAGCGTCAATGTGAGCTTCAAGGCGGTCAATTCCCAGGACGCGACCGTAGATTTCTACGGCCCGGTTTTTCCTAAGGTTGCGTACCGGCTTGCCGATTCGTTCCATGTCGACTATGAGGCAGCCTTCGCGCAGGCCAGCGCCGATCTGCCAGAGGCCAGTTTTTCCTGCAACTGCATTCTCAATTACCTCTATGGGGAACTAGAGGGAAAACACACCGGGCAGGTGATTGGTCCGATGACTTTTGGCGAAGTGGCCTACCAGTTGCTGAACCAGACCATGGTGCAGATGACCTTGGAAATGCACTGACGAGTGCGGCTCGCCAAGGGGGCAGGTCACGCAGAACAAGTCCCTCAGGCACTGCGCGGCGCACGGGCGGCTTCGAGCTTGCGGTAGATGGTCTGCCGGCTGATACCCAACTGGCGAGCGGCCTGGGTGACGTTGCCGCGCGTGCTTTGCAGGGCTTGCTGGATGGCGGCGTGCGACAACTCCTGCAGGTTGAGCGTGGCGTTCTGGGCCGGCACTTGGTCTGTAGGGCACGGTGCAGCGACTGCATTCTTCAAAGGAAGGGACAAGGCGGCGATCAGGTCATCAGGCATATGCACCCAGTCCAGCGTGTCCTCCTCGTCCCCCAGCATGGCGCAGGCCGTGCGCAGCACACTCGCGACCTGGCGCAGATTGCCGGGCCAGGCGTAACCGGCCAGCTGTGCATACAGATCTGGCGCCAACTGCAGCGCGCGCTCCGGGTGCAGGTCGTGCAGCAACCGCTGGGCGAGCGCCCCGAAATCGCTGCGCTCGCGCAGCGCCGGCAACTGCACCGTCAGGCCATTGATGCGGTAGTACAGGTCTTGCCGGAAACGCCCCTGCGCTGCAGCCTCCAGCAACTGGCAATGCGTGGCGCAGACAAGAGCAAAGTCCACCGGCACCGCCGTGCCCGAGCCGACCGGCGTGACGCTGCGCTCCTGCAGCACCCGCAGCAGCCGGGTCTGCATGGGCAGCGGCATATCGCCAATCTCATCGAGAAACAGCGTGCCGCCATGCGCTTCGCGCAGGCGCCCCAGGCTTCCCTCCTTGCGCGCGCCCGTAAAAGCCCCGCCCACGTAGCCAAACAGCTCGGCCTCGATCAGGGATTCTGGAATGGCACCGCAGTTGATGGCGACAAAGGGCGCTGCATGCCGCGGACCGCTGGCATGCAAGGCGCGCGCAAACACCTCCTTGCCCACGCCGCACTCACCCTGGATCAACACCGCGATAGGCTTGCCCACCACGCGGCGCACCTTGTCGGCGGCGGCGCGCCAGCGGGCATCGCCCGTATCGATCTGGGCCAGTGCATCGCCCGCGGGCTGTGCAGGCTGAAGGTGCGCCGCACTGCTCGCGCGGCGCGTGGGCCAGGTAGCCGCATCCGCCTGCAGCTGGGCAAACAGCGTGGCGCCGCTGTGCAAGCGAAGCATGTGGGTCTGCGAGGACCGGCGCTGGTGGCGGGTGAGCAGGTCATCGAGCCGCACATCGAGTACGCGTTCGAGCAGCGTCGCGCCGATGTCCCCGGTCTGCAGGCCCAGCTGCGTCAGGGCCACGCGGTTGGCGCCCACGATCCAGCCGTCCTCGGAGACCACCACAATGCCTTCCGCGACGCTGCCAATGCCTTCGGGCTGCGTGTGCAAGTGCAGCCGAAGGTTGCGCTGGCAGGTGGCCACCAGCAGGCGGTTCTCGATCATGCGGGCGGCCGTACTGACCAGGCCCAGCGTATGCCCATGGGCCTGGCCGCTGCGGTGGTCGCCAGAAATGTCCAGGATACCCAGCAGATCGCCCGTGGCCGACAGAATGGGCGAAGCCGCGCAGGTCAGGAAACTGTTGCGCTCCAGGAAGTGCTCGGAGCCGTGTATCTGCACGGCGCTGCGCTCGACCAGGGCTGTGCCAACGGCATTCGTGCCGCGGTGTTCCTCGTGCCAGGACGCCCCGCAGGCCAGCGCCACGCGTGCCGCCTTGTCGGCGAAAAGCGGGTCGCCCAGCGTGTGCACCAGCATGCCGCGGGGGTCGGCCAGCACGACCACGCTCTGGCTGTGGCGCACCTGGTCAAACACATATTCCATGATGGGGCGTGAATGCGCCAAGAGCGAATGGCTGGCCGACAGGGCCTGGCGCAGGCTGCCGCTGCTTGCTGGCTCGGGCGCCAGCACCCGGCCCGTGGGCACCAACCCCGCTGCCATGCTGCGCGACCACGAACGCGTCAGGCGTTCATGGACCAGGCCACCTGGGCACTGGCCCGATTCCAGCAGATGCTGCCTGGCCTGGCGCAAGGCGATGGGAGTAGGGATCGATGGCATGTGTTGTCTCCTGTGCGGGTGCTGGGGTGCCCCGCTTTTTGGCGCGAGTATGGGCGGCTCGCCACCCGCAGGCAACTGTGCATTACCCCTATGCTGGCCAAGTGTTTCGTTCTGTGACAGTCGTTGCACTGTGGAGCGTCGCCCCACGGGCGACTGGCGGCATCCTGCTCAGAAAGTTTGCAAGGTCCTGCAAATTCAATGCATTGGCAGCACAGGGACAGCCTGGCACGGTTTGTGAATGGTGTCTGGTATCTGGCCGTCCAAGTGGACGCTGGATTGACTTTTCACCTGGAGACAAGCACATGACCGTTTATGCAGCCCCTGGCGCCGCTGGCGCCAAAATCGCCTACAAACCCCAGTACAACAACTTCATCGGTGGCAAGTTCGTCGCCCCTGTGAAAGGCCAATACTTTGACGTGGTGACGCCTATCAGTGGAAAGGTCTATACGCAGGTAGCCCGCTCCACCGCCGAAGACATCGAACTGGCGCTCGACGCCGCCCACGCCGCCGCCGACGCCTGGGGCAAGACCGACGCCGCCACGCGCTCCAACATCCTGCTCAAGATTGCCGACCGCATTGAGCAAAATCTGGAGTTGCTGGCCTACGCTGAAACCGTGGACAACGGCAAGGCGATCCGCGAGACGCTGAACGCCGACATTCCGCTCACCGTGGACCATTTCCGCTACTTTGCCGGCTGCGTGCGGGCACAAGAAGGCGCGCTGTCCAACATCGATGAGAACACCGTGGCGTACCACATCCAGGAACCTCTGGGCGTGGTGGGCCAGATCATTCCGTGGAACTTCCCCATCCTGATGGCAGCCTGGAAACTGGCCCCTGCCATTGGCGCCGGCAACTGCGTGGTGCTCAAGCCCGCAGAGAGCACCCCCATCAGCATTCTGATTTTGGCCGAGCTGATTGCCGACATCGTTCCCCCTGGCGTGCTCAATATCGTCAACGGCTACGGCCGTGAAGCCGGCATGCCGCTGGCCACCAGCAAGCGCATTGCCAAGATTGCCTTTACTGGTTCCACCACCACGGGCCGCGTGATTGCGCAGGCCGCGGCCAACAACCTGATTCCCGCCACGCTGGAGCTGGGTGGCAAGTCGCCCAACATCTTCTTTGCCGACATCATGGACAAAGACGATGCCTTCCTCGACAAGGCGATTGAAGGCCTGGTGCTGTTTGCCTTTAACCAGGGTGAGGTTTGCACCTGCCCATCGCGCGCACTGATCCAGGAATCCATCTACGACAAGTTCATGGAACGTGTGCTCAAACGCGTGGCGTCCATCAAGCACATGAACCCGCTGGACACCGACAGCATGATGGGCGCACAGGCCTCCAAAGAGCAGCTCACCAAGATTCTGTCGTACCTTGATCTGGGCAAACAGGAAGGTGCCGAGGTGCTGGCCGGTGGCAGCCAAGCGCATCTGGGCGGGGACTTGGAAGGCGGCTACTACGTGCAGCCCACGCTGTTCAAGGGCCACAACAAGATGCGCATTTTCCAGGAAGAAATCTTTGGTCCCGTGCTGGCCGTGACCACCTTCAAGGACGAAGCTGAAGCGCTGGCCATTGCCAATGACACGCTGTACGGCCTGGGTGCCGGCGTGTGGAGCCGCAACGGCAACGTGGCCTACCGCATGGGCCGCGCCATCAAGGCCGGGCGCGTGTGGACCAACTGCTACCACGCCTACCCGGCGCACGCTGCGTTCGGCGGTTACAAGGAATCGGGTATTGGGCGTGAGACGCACAAGATGATGCTCGACCACTACCAGCAGACCAAGAACCTGCTCGTGAGCTACAGCGAAAACAAGCTGGGCTTCTTTTAAGGCCGGCGGCTGCTACCAATGAGCGAAGGGGTGCGGGCAGCCGCTCCCCTTCTTCGTTTGAGAACCTGAAACCGGCATTTGGCTCCGCGCGGCGGTGCCGTTAGCGGTGTGCCAGGCAAGGTGAGCGAGACGAGGCAGCGGGTTCATGCCCGCAAGGAGGGGTCGCGCTGCATGGCGCGCCGAGTGCGGTGCTGGTGGGCACAACGCACCCTTGCGGCGAGCGCGGTCGAAGCCACCAAACCCTGGTTGCACAAGGGATAGAGAAGACGCCTCAGCGGCCAACTGCCGATCGGTCTAGGCTTTAGAGAACAAGGAGACGAGCATGGTCGACAAAATCATTGCCACACCTGCCGCACTGGAACTGGTGGCTTTCCTCCAAACCAAATACGGCCCTGAACTGATGTTTCACCAGTCAGGCGGTTGTTGTGACAACAGCGCGGCCAATTGCTTCCTGCCCGGCGAGATCACCATGGGGGCTGGCGATGTGTACCTGGGCGATGTGGGCGGCTGCCCGTTCTACATGGGACGCGCGCAGTACGAAACCTGGAAACATACCCAACTCATCCTCGATGTGATCGAGGGCCATGGCGGCAGCTTTTCGCTCGAAGGGCCGGAGGGCAAGGCCTTCCATACGCGCTCGCGGGTGTTCACCGACGAGGAATTGCAGACGCTGGGTATCAGCCGGCCCAGTGCAGACGCGCTGCCTGCGTGCCCACTGAAGTGAAATCAGGCGCGGGGCTGCTGGCCCTGCTATTTTTTCTCAGCTTGGATCAAAAAAGCAGGGCCCAAAAAGACTTGGATTGCTCCTAAATAAATAGCTTCCTACGCTTATTGGATAAGCGCTAGAAGCCATTTTTCTATCAATTTTCACAAGAATCCGTACAGCCCGTGGGCCCAGCCTCACTGGGCTTTAGGGCAATGCTGAACAAGTCCCTCACGTGCCGCGCATCCGTGCTTCGGGCGGTCTGCGGCGTTGCCAATCCTCGCCATAGCTGCGGCTATGGCTGCGGTTGGCGCCTTGCCTCCCATCCCGATGCACGGCGGCGCGCGCCATCGCGGTGACCTATCCAGCATCGCCTTAGTGCGAGGTGCCTTCCGAGCGCGTGATCTTGTTCCATACGTTGTACTTGCCCACAGGTTTTTTCATGGGCAGGCGCTTGACCTCCTTGAGCGTCTTGGCGTCAAAGACGATGAGCGCCCCGTCCATGTCCCACACGCTCACCAGCGCGTAGCGGCCATCCTTGGTGAATTCGGTGTGTGCCAAGGTGTGGCCGGGTTCGCGCAGAGTCGCCACGGGCTCCAAAGTCTGCTTGTCGATCAGCGTCAGCGTGTCCTTGGCTGTTGGGCTCATCATGGAGTCGGCCCAGGCGTAACGGGTGTTCTCGTGGCTGCGGATGAAGAAGCCTGGGCCGGGCGTGGGAATGGCCTTGACCAACTTCCAGGTGTGCATGTCGATCACGTCGATCGTGCCGTCCTTCAGGTTGGGGCTGGCGAGTACGGTGGTGCCATTCCATGCGAAGGTGATGCCCGAGCCCAGGTGCGGCATGCCGGCCATCGGCAGTTCGGCGATCTTGCGGCGCACATCGAGGTTGACTACCTGCGCCTTGGGGGTTCCCTGCGCGCCGGGCTTGGGGCGGGTGGAGCCCAGCACGTTCTTGTAGCTCTGGTCGAAGAAGAAGTCGTCCAGTGGCTCGTCGAGTGGCGTGCGGCGCGGGTTCAGAAATCCGGGTTTGGCGATCGCCTCGGCCATCTTGTAGTCGTGCACCAGTCCGTCGTAGATGGGCGCCGCCTTTTCGTCGTACGAAATTTCCCAAAGTTCAGGAATATCTTTGAGTGCGACGACGAAGCTCTTGCGCGGCTCGGCGTCGTACACGGCCGAGACGCGCGAGGTCTGCTTGCCATCGAGCGTGCTCGCATCGATGTGCTTGATGAGTTGCAGGTCGGCATCGAACAGCACCACGTCCTTGGGCAGGTAGTTGGCCGCCATCACGTAGCGGCCATCGCCGCTGACGGCCACGTTGCGCATGTTCAGGCCAGCGCGCACTTCAGCCACCACCGTGAGGTTCCACAGGTCGTACTTGGTGATCCAGCCGTCGCGCGAGCCGAAATAGACAAAGCGGCCGTCGGGCGTGAATTTCGGTCCGCCGTGCAGGGCGTAGCGGCTGGGGAACCTGTGGATCACTTCGAAGCGGTCGCCATCGACGAGGGACACATGGTGGTCACCGGCTTCGACCACGACAAACAGGTTCATCGGGTCGGCGCTCCATTGGGGCTTGGCAGGCAGGTCTTTGGCGCCGGGTGTCTCGACGCGTGATGCGCGGACGTCGGCGTCGCTCCAGGTGGGCGCGGGGATGACGGGCCGGTAGATCCAGTCCACCACGGCGGTAATCTCTTCAGGCAAGAGCTGCTGCGCAAAGCCCGCCATCTGGGTGGCGGCGCGACCGTGCTGCACCACGTCGAGGGCGTCTTTGTTGCGCAGGCGCTCCAGGCTCTCGGGCAGCAGCGCCGGCCCCATGCCGCCGGTGCGCGCGCTGTCGTGGCAGGTGGCGCAATGCTGTTGGTAGAGCCTGGCAGCGTCGATGTGGGGTGCGGCCGCGCTATCCGCACGTGCCAGGCCCTGGCCCATCCACATCAGGCCGGCGGCGAGCAGCCAGGGAGCGACGCGGGCGAAGAGTGTGTTGTCAGACATGGGTTTCTCCGGCGACGATGCGGATCGTCTGGCGTGCATTGCGAAACGGCGTCACGGCGACGCGGCTGGCATCGCTGCCCGCCGCGAGGCCGATCTCGTCGTCGCGCAGGTAGCAGCCGGGGTCTTCGGCCCAGGCGTCGCCCGTGAGCTGCTGGGCGCGCACGCGGGTGTTGCCGCCGCACAGGTCAAAGTAGTGGCACTGCGCGCAGCGCCCGCCCACGGGGCGCGGGTGGGCCTTGAGGCCGGCCATCAGCGGCTCGGAGGTGTCGGACCAGATGGCCGAGAAAGGCCGCTGGCGCACGTTGCCCAGGTCGTGGTGCCACCACATGGTGTCGGGGTGCACGCTGCCCAGGTTGTCGATGTTGGCCACGTTCACGCCGCTCGAATTGCCGCCCCAGGCGACCAGGCGCTCGCGCAGGGGGGCCTCCCACTGCGGCATGCGTGCGCGCACCCACTGACTCAGATAGGGGCCGTCGGCGTCGTTGTTGCCGGTCACGTAGTCTTCCTCGCGGCCCTCCAGCGCCGCCTGCCAGGCGCGCTCGAACAGCATGTCCAGCGCATTGCGCGTGGCCTGGAACTGCGCGTCCTTGCCGCGGTGGATGTTGCCCCGGCCGGCGTAGTTGAGGTGCGAGAAGTAGAACTTGTCCACCTGCTCGGCGCGCATCAGGTCGAGCAGCGCGGGCAGGTCGTGCGCGTTCATGGCGGTCATGGTGAAGCGCAGCCCTACCTTCACGCCGCGCGCGTGCAGGTGGCGCACGGCGGCCAGGCTGCGCTCGAAAGCGCCTTCGAGCCGCCTGAAATGGTCGTGCGTTTCGCGCAGGCCGTCCAGGCTGATGCCCACATAGTCAAACCCCGTGGCGGCCACGCGGTCGGCCATGGCCTCGTCGATCAGCGTGCCGTTGGTCGAGAGGCCCGTGTAGAACTTCATCGCCTTGGCACGTTCGGCGACCTCGAAGATGTCGGGGCGCATGAGCGGCTCGCCGCCCGAGAGGATGAGCACCGGCACGCGGTAGTCCTTGAGGTCGTCCATCACGCCGAACACTTCGCTGGTCGAGAGCTCCCCCTCGTAGTCGTGGTCAGCCGAGAGCGCATAGCAGTGCTTGCAGGTCAGGTTGCAGCGGCGGATCAGGTTCCAGATGACCACCGGTCCGGGGGCGCCACCGCTGCCCCGGCGTGCGTGCACTGCCTCTGGGTAATGCCCTGTTTTTTCGGCGTGCGCGAGCTCGCGCATGTACTGGCTGATGCGGAACATGGTTCAGTTTTCCTTGAGGCGCAATCCGGTTTTTTTCAGGATCGCGGTGGAGTAAAGAATGTCGTGGCCCGTGCAGGCCGCGCCCAGGAGCTGTTGCACCTGCGCGGCCTGCTGTTCGACCTCGGCGCGCGAGCGGCCATGCAGCATGGCGAACAGGTTGTAGGGCCAGGCTGGCAGGCGGCGTGGGCGGCGGTAGCAGTGGCTCACGCCTGGCAACTGGCCGATGCGCTCGCCCAAGGCATCCACCTGGGCGTCGTCCACGTTCCACACGCTCATGCCATTGGCGGTAAAACCCAGGCGGTAGTGGTTGGGTACGGCGCCGATGCGGCGAACCAGGCCGGTCTCCAGCATCTGTGCCAGCCGCTCGCGCACCTGCTGGCCCGAGACGCCCAGGCGTTCGCCTACGGCGTCGTAAGGGCGCGGCACCAGCGGCAGGCCGCCCTGGGTGGTCGCGATAAGGGCGCGGTCAAAGTCGTCAAGCGCCATGGGGGGCTCCGCTGGTGAGAGGGAGTTTGAGCTCGACGAAGAACTCGCGCTCTTTTGGAAAGGCCAGCACGCTCAATCCTGTTTCAGCCTCGATGCGTGCGATGGCTGCCGCGCATTGCGCCGGGGTCTCCGTGCCGAGCACGAACCACATGTTCAGCGCATGGGCGCGCCGGTAGTTGTGCGCGATCTCGGCGTGTGCGTTGACCTGGGCCGTGACAGCCTCGTAGCGCTCCTCGGGCACGGCTATGGCGGCCAGCACGAACAGGCCGCCGGCCCGTTCGATCTGGAACAACGGGCCAAAGCGGGTGAGCATGCCGTTCTCCAACAGGGCCGACAGCCGTCCGATCACATCGTCTTCGGTCCAGCCAAACTCGGCCGCCACATCGGCGAAGGGCCGCTCGGTCAGGGGCAGGTCGCCGTGCAGGCGCTCCAGTAGGCGGGCGTCATCCGGCGACAGCATCGAGCACCTCCGGTGTGGCAGCGGTGTCCGGGGCCATAGCGACGGGCAGGGCGCGAAAACGCCGGGGGCCGGTCTGCTTGAAGCGGCGGCAGGAGAACAGCACCTCGTGCGGGTAGGGCGCCAGGCCTGTATTGCCGATGGCGCGTGCGATCACCTCCAGCACCTCGGTGCGGTCGCGGCCATGCACCATGCAGTACAGGTTGTAGGGCCATCCTTCGGCGCGTTCGCGCCGGTAGGCCAGCGTCACGCCGGTTTCGCGCGCCAGCGCCTCGCCACAGGCGTCAACGGCAGCTTCAGGAATGTCAAATACCGTCATGGCGTTGGCGTCAAAGCCCAGTTCGTGGTGCCGCACGATCGCGCCCATGCGCCGCAGCGTGCCCTGGTCCAGCCACTGTTGCAGCGTGGCCAGAATGGCCTCTGGCGTGCGGTTCAGCACTTGCGCCCAGTCGTCGAAGGGGTGGGGCGTCAAAGGAAGCCCGGCTTCCAGCAAGGCGGCAAGGGGCCGGTCAGATGGGGCGACGGGGGTCGTTCCAGTCGCCTCGGGCATGGCGTGGGCGGCCGTGTTCGAGCGCAGATCGAAGCCCAGATCGATGCGGTAGGCGCGCAGCATGGGCAATTGCAGGGCGCGCAGGCCGGTCGCTGCGTCCAGGCTGTGCAGGGCGTTCTGGACAGCGTGCTGGTCGGCACCGGTCATCACGAACCACAGGTTGTGGGTGTGCTCGCGCTGGTAGTTGTGGTTGACGCCGGGGTGCTGCGACACGATGGCGGCGACCTCGGCCAGACGCGCGGGGGGCACGGCCATGGCAGCGAGCAAGGCCGCGCCGCCTGCGCCTCCGGA
Organism: Simplicispira sp. GW247-4R2A; assembly: GCF_059424465.1. Classification (NCBI taxonomy): domain Bacteria; kingdom Pseudomonadati; phylum Pseudomonadota; class Betaproteobacteria; order Burkholderiales; family Comamonadaceae; genus Simplicispira; species Simplicispira sp. GW247-4R2A. The sequence goes on from NZ_JBWKZM010000008.1 coordinate 76,867, forward strand.
GAACACGCCGCCAATGCGGCTGAGTGCGCCTGTCTCCTGCAGACGGCGGTAGCCGTCGATCACCTGCGTTTCACTCAGGTGGGCGGTGGCGCCGATCTGCGCAAAGGGCGCGCGCACCAGCGGGAAGCCGCGCTGCCAGGGGTTGAGCAGCGCCAGCACCAGCGGATCGGCGGTGGGGAGCACGGAGGGCATGCGGTTGAGCGCTCAGAACCCGAGGCGGGCGGCGCGTGAAGTGAAGAAAACGCCGCTGGGGGAATCGACCTCCAGAACGGCCTGGGTGGCGAAGCTGTGGGTGTCGATTACGCTCACCCGGTTGGCATCGCGCGAGCTGATCCATACCGATTCGCCGCGTGGTGTGAACTCCATGTGCAGCACCGCCTTGCCGGGCTCCAGCGTGCGCACGATCTGCTGCGTGGTGGTGTCGATGACTTGTACGCGGTGGTAGTCGGGTACGGCAAAGTTCACCCACACCTGGCGTCCGTCGGGCTGCGCCATGACGAACACCGGTTGGCCGGCGACCGGGATGCGGCCCACCTCCTGCCAGCTTTCGGTGTCCACCACCAGCACCTCGTGGTGGCCAATCGCGGGCAGGTAGGCGCGCCGGCTGGCCACGGCCCAGCCGCGCAGATGCGGCATCTTGTAGACCGGCAGCGTCTGCTCACCGCGGCCATAGCCGTTCAGAATGCGGCGTACTTTGGGGGGCTCCTGCCACAGGTCCACCAGCGCCAGTCCGTCCTCGCCAAACAGGCCGGCGATGTAGTGCCGACCATTGGGCGTGACCAGCGCGTCGTAGGGCTGGCGCCCGATGTTCGGGATGCGCGTGGTGTGGGGGTGCGCAGGGTCGGAAAAATCGGTGATGCGAATCTCGCCCGCGTCGAACAGGCTGTAGGCAAAGCGCTGGCCGGGCAGGTCCACGAGGCCCACCACGCGCGAGAGTTTTCCCGGCGCGTACTCGGCGGGCACGTCGGCCACCAGCGCCAGCGTCTGCGCATCGAATGCCTTGATACCGCCAGGCGTGTAGTTCTGCGCCACCACCAGGCGCCCGTCCGCGCTGATGGCTCCACCGATGGAGTTGCCTGCCTGCATCACGCGGCCGACGATGGCCTGGGTGAGCAGATCCACCTTGGTGAGGCACCCGTCACGCCCGAACACAAAGGCATAGCGGGTATCGCGCGAAAAAACCACCGAGGCGTGCGACAAGTCGCCCAGGCCCGTGACCTGGCCCAGCAGCGTGCGGTGGCTGGTGTCGATGATGGCCAGCGTGCCGCTGGCGCGCAGCACCACCACACCCAGGTCGCCGGTGCCTCGCAGCACGGGGGCCGCAGCTTGGGGTGGCGGAGCGGTGGAGGCACAGCCGCTGGCAAGAAGGCCGGCAGCGGCGGCGGTGGTGAGAAGATGCCTGCGGTTCATGGATGTGCTTTCGGAAGTTCGGGAAAACCGGTGAGCAGTTGTTCTGCAATCCAGTGGGCGTCGCTTTCGCTCAGCATGGCGCTCCAGGGGGCCATGGGTGTTCCAGGACGCCCACCGTAGATGGTGGCTTCCAGGGCTTCAACGGGTTTGCCGGCCAGAGCGGCTGCGGTCAGTGCCGGCCCCAGGCCCCCAGTCAGGCGCATGCCGTGGCAGGAGCCACAGTCCTGCCGGACCATGCGCACGAGTGCCTGCTGGCGCCCGGTGTCCGGTACCGTCTGTGCATTGCCCGCAATGGTGATGCCCGGAGCCAAGGCCAGGAAGGCGACGGCGCCAGCGAGCTTGCGCCGCAAGCAAGGGACAGGGAAAAACAACATAGCGTGGCGCCAAAACGAAGACAAACAAATAATCAGGGTTATCCCGCGCCGAGTACTTGACTAGTATCAAGAGCTATCGTGCTGCAGCTTTTGACAATGGTCTGTATTGATGCAGGAGATGCGATGAATGATGTTTCGCCGGGCGCCGCAAGCGCTGCGCCCCCCGCCAGTCCCGCCCCCTGGGGCTTGGTCACATTGGTCGGGGCCGGTCCGGGGGATGCGGAACTGCTGACGCTCAAGGCGGCGCGCGTGCTGGGAAGCGCAGAGCTGGTGCTCTACGACCATCTGGTGTCCGACGCTGTACTCGCCCACATTGCGCCTGGCGCAGAGCGGATCTATGTCGGCAAACAAAGCCGAAACCACACCCTGCCGCAGGAAGGCATCATCGAGCTGATGGTGCGGTTGGCGCGCCAGGGGCGCTCGCTGGTGCGCCTTAAAGGCGGCGATCCGTTTGTCTTCGGGCGCGGAGGCGAAGAGGCCGAAGGCTTGGCTGCGGCCGGCATTGCCTGCGAAACCATTCCGGGCATCAGCGCGGCCCAGGGTGCCGCCGCCGCCACCGGCATACCGCTCACGCACCGGGAAACCGCCGGCATGCTGGTCTACGCCACGGGGCACCTGCAGGGTGCACAGGAGGACCGTACGGTGCAGCTCGATTGGGAGGCGCTTGCGCGCCCCTGGCAGACGGTAGTCATTTACATGGGTGTCGGCACATTGCCTGTGGTGTGCGAGCAACTTGTTGCCCATGGCTTGCCGGAAACCACACCGGCGGCGCTCGTCGAGCGCGCCACGCTGCCCGAGCAGCGCTGCATCGTAGGAACCGTGGCCACATTGCCGTCGCTGGGCGTGCGGTATGGCGTGAAGCCGCCGGCGCTGATCATGATTGGCGAGGCCGTCGGGCGCCAGGTCGTCCCGCCCGGTGGCGCCGGCATGGTGTCAGGGCTTGTGCCTGTCTGATACCTGCGTTGGCAGGGCCGTCGGGTCTCCGGCAACGCCCCAGTGGTGCGATGCCACATACGCCAGCAGAAATTCCCTGAAACTCTGCGCAGCCGGCGACAGCGTGGCTGCGCTGCGCTGGTAGACCAGAAACTTGCGCAGTACCTGCGGCTCGTGCAGCGGGGCCAGTCGCAGCTGGTACAGACGTACCAGCGAGCTGGCATAAGGCAGGCACGCCGTGATACCCAGGCCGGCGCTGACCATGCTCAGCGCGGTCGTCATGAAGGTCACTTCGTTGCTGGGGTTGAGCGTGATCTCCCGCAAGGCGCCGTGCAGGTCGAGCGACAGCCGTTCGGCAAACTGCCCCTGCAAGGCAATGAACGGGTGCGTGATGGCGTCGCTCCAGCAAATGCGCGGCAGCTCGGCCAGCGGGTGGTCGCTTGGAAACACCACCATGAAAGGCATTTCAAACAAGGTCTCACCTGCCATGTCGCCGCCCATGCCGCGCTCGGGGCCGACACCGAAATCGGCTTCCCCCGCGGCCACGCGCGCGAGCACGCCATCGACCGCGCAGTCCGACAGGCGCACCTGCACGCCGGGGTGCTCGCGCCGGTAGGCGGCAATCACTTCGGGCATCAGCGTGCACGCCATGAGTTGGGGCGCTGCCACGCGCACCACGCCGCGCCGCAATGCCTTGAGGTCGTCGATGCCGCCCAGCACCCCGTCGAGGTCTTGCAGGATCTTGTCGATCAAGGGCACAAAGCCCCGGCCAGCTTCGGTCAGGCCGATGCTGCGGGTGCTGCGCTCGACCAGGCGCACGCCCAGGCTCTGCTCCAGTTCCTTGATCAGGCTGCTGAGCGCCGACTGCGTCACGTGCAGGGAGACAGCGGCCTGCGTGAAGCTCCCGGTGCGCACCAGCGCCACCAAAGCGCGCAACTGGCGCAGGCTCACATTCATTAAATTTCCTTGTGAATGCAGAAAAATAAAGCGTTTGAATCATAGATCGAGAAAGTCTTTAATTCAAACCATCGCAAGGCACCCCAAGTGGTCTGCGACCCGCCCGCAGCGTGCCGTGTCCATGCTGCAACCAAGGCGATTTCTGGATGCTGGCACGAGCGACCCGATTGGAGACAAGCACATGAAGATCAAGAAGTTTCACCATGTGGCCTACCGCTGCATCAACGCCAAGCAAACCGTGGAGTGGTACGGCAAATACCTGAACATGGATTTCATCCTGGCGATTGCCGAGGACGAAGTGCCGTCCACCAAGGACCCCGACCCCTACATGCACATCTTCCTGGATGCGGGCAACGGCAACATCCTGGCGTTCTTTGAACTGCCCACCAAGCCGCCCATGGACCGCGACCGCAACACCCCCACGTGGACGCAGCATCTGGCCATGGAAGTGGGCAGCATGGAAGAAATGATGGACGCCAAGGCGCGCATGGAAGCCGATGGCATCGAAGTGCTGGGCCCCACCGACCACACCATCTTCAAGTCCATCTACTTCCGCGACCCCAGCGGACACCGGCTGGAGTTGGCCGTGAACACCGGTACGCCCGAGATGATGAAGCAACTCGACGAAGTCAAGTGGGACATGATCAACGAGTGGGACCGCACCAAGAAGGCGCCCAAGCACGCTGCCTGGATGCACGACGGCAAGGGATTCCCCGGCGCCTGAGCGCGCAGGCCCGCCAACAGGTTGTTAATTCAGCCCGCCGCGTGCGGGCTGCACAAAGGGGAATCCATGGGAAATCGCTGGGGACGCGCCTGCGTGCGTGTGCTGGAAATCGTCATCGTCACCTGCCTGGCGGTGATGGCGATCCTGGTGTTTGGCAATGTGGTGCTGCGCTACGGGTTTGATTCGGGCATTGCGGTGTCGGAAGAGCTCTCGCGCCTGCTCTTTGTCTGGTTGATTTTTCTCGGTGCCATCCTGGCATCGGTACAGCGCGCGCACATTGGTTTCGACGCACTGGTGGAGCGCCTGCCGCTGGCCGGCCGCAAGCTTCTGGTGGTGTTGACCGGAGGACTCATGCTCTGGGCCTGTGGCATGTTCCTGGTGGGGGGCTGGCAGCAAATGCAGATCAACCTCGGCAACAGCTACCCGGTGCTCGGCATTTCCTACGGCTGGCTGTACGGTGTGGCCATCGTGTTTGGCGGCGGGATGGCGCTGGCCATCGCCAACAACATCTGGCAAACGCTGCGCAGTCCCGCCGGTTCGGCGATGACAAAAGATCTGGGCGATCGCATTCTGGAGAAGATGCCCGAAGTGGTATCCGTTGAGCAAAAGGGAGAACCGCGGTGAGCGCCTTCATCTTCCTGGCAGTGCTTTTGTTGCTCATTGTGCTGGGCATGCCGATCGCCTTTGCGCTGCTGTTCTCCGGCGTCGCCGTGATGTTCCAGATGGGCCAGTTCGACTCGCAAATCGTCGTGCAGAACGCCATTGGTGGTGCCGACAACTTTGTGCTCATGGCCGTGCCTTTCTTCATTCTGGCCGGTGAGTTCATGAATGCCGGTGGCCTCTCGCGCCGCATCGTGGAAATGGCTGGGGCTTTTGTCGGCCATTTGCGCGGCGGGCTCGGCTATGTGGCCATTTTTGCCGCCATCCTGCTGGCCAGTCTTTCAGGCTCGGCGGTGGCGGATACCGCAGCGCTGGCTGCCATTCTCGTGCCCATGATGCGCCAGGCGGGCTACAACCCTGAACGCGCCTGCGGGCTGATGGCGGCCGGGGGCATCATCGCCCCGGTCATTCCGCCCTCCATTGGTTTCCTGCTGTTTGGCGTGGTGGCGAACGTGTCCATTACGCGGCTGTTTCTGGCGGGCATATTGCCGGGCGTGATGATGGGCGGCTCACTGGTGCTGGCCTGGTGGCTGGTGTCGCGCCGCACCAGCGTGCAGGTGGCGCCGCGCAAGCCCTGGGGCGAGCGCATGGCGCTGCTCGGCAAGGGTTTCTGGGCCTTGATGCTGCCGGTGATCATCATTGGCGGCCTGAAGTTCGGCATCTTCACGCCCACCGAGGCGGCGGTGGTGGCAGCGGCGTACGCGCTGTTTGTCGGTGCCGCCGTCTACCGCGAACTCACGCTGGCAGCCATCTACCACTGCTTCCTGGTGACGGCGCGCACCACCGCCGTGGTGCTGCTGCTGGCCAGCTTGGCCATGGTGGCGTCTTACATGATCACCATTGCCGATGTGCCGGGCCAGGTGGGCGGCTGGCTGAGCGGTCTGAGCGAGCACCCGCAGGCGCTCACGGCCGCCATGATGCTGGTGGTGTTCCTCGCCGGCATGGTGCTGGACTTCATTCCCATCGTGCTGATTTTCACGCCGGTGTTCCTGCCCATCGTGCAGCAGGCGGGCATCGACCCGGTGTACTTCGGGGTCATCTTCATCATCAACTGCTCGCTCGGCATGATCACGCCGCCCGTGGGCGTGGTGCTCAATGTCGTAAGTTCGATTGGCAAGGTGACGCTGGGCCAGGCGGCGCGCGGCGTCCTGCCTTTCCTCATCGCCGAGTTGGCGGTGCTCGTCGCTCTGGTGCTGTTCCCCGCACTGGTCACCGTGCCGGCTGGTTGGTGGCGCTGATTCCCCCTTTTTCAACCCAGGAGACAACCCATGAAAACGTTTTCCAAATTGATGGCCCTGGCACTTGCCGGCAGCTTTGCGGTGGCGGCCCCGTTGGCCGCTATGGCCCAGGTCACGGCAAAATTTGCCGTGACGCTGCCGGAAAAATCGCACCAGGGCCAGGGTGTTGCCAAGTTCATTGAACTGGTGGACGCCAAGAGCGGCGGCAAGATCAAGATCAAAGGCTTTTATGCCGGTGCGCTCGGCAACGATGTGCAGGTGACCTCGGCCTTGCAGGGCGGAACCATTGAGTTCACCGTGCCGCAGACGACCACGCTGACCGGCATGGTGAAGGAATACGAAATTCTTGATTTCCCGTTCCTGTTCTCCAACGTGCAGGAAGCTGAGAAAGTGCTCGACGGCCCGGTGGGCGACAAGCTGCTGGCCATGCTCCCTGCAAAGGGCTTGGTGGGCCTGGCGTACTGGGAAAACGGTTTTTTCAACGCCACCAACAGCAAGCACCCCATCAACAAGGTGGAAGATTTTGAAGGCTTGAAATTCCGCGCCGTGCAGGCCAAGATTTCGCAGGAAACCGTCAAGGCGCTGGGCGCCAACCCGGTCCCACTGGCCGTGCCGGAGCTCTACACCGCGCTGGAAACCCGCACCGTCGATGGCCAGGGCACGCCCACGGCCGTGATTGCTGCGCTCAAGCTCAACGAAGTGCAGAAGTACCTCTCGCTGACCCGCCACAGCTACGGCGCCTTCATCCCCCTGGTGTCCAAGAAGTTCTGGGACAAGCTCTCCGCAGGGGATCAAAAAATCTTGAAGGACTCCGCCATTGAGGCACGTGCCTTCCAGCGCGGTGTGGCGCGTGACCAGGAAAAATCCGCCCAGGCGGCAATGGCCGCCAAGGGACTGATCGTCAACGACGTCACCGATGCTGAACGCGCCCGCATGCGCGAGAAAGTCCAGCCCGTGTGGAAGATGTTTGCGCCCAGTGTCGGCGAAGGTCTGTACAAGGAAGTGACCGACCAGTTGGCCAAATAAGGCGCTGCACCACCGCCCCTTTGCCCTGCGCGGGCAGGGTGCCTCTCCGGCGGCCGCGCCCTCTTGCGCGGGCCGGACCGTTTTCTCAAGGATTGCCCCATGAAACTCGCCACACTCAAAACTGGCGGCCGCGACGGTACGCTCGTCGTCGTGCGCCGCGACCTCTCGCAATGCCTTGCCGTGCCGCAGATTGCGCGCACGTTGCAAGCCGCACTGGACGACTGGGAGCACTGCGCGCCGCTGCTGCAGGCCGTGTCGGACGCCCTTAACGCCGGCACCGCGCAAGGCGCAACGGCCTTCGACGCCACAGCCTGCCACTCACCCCTGCCGCGCGCTTACCAATGGGCCGACGGCTCCGCCTACCTCAACCACGTGGAGCTGGTGCGCAAGGCGCGCGGCAGTGAGGTGCCAGCCTCGTTCTGGACCGATCCGCTGATGTACCAGGGCGGCTCGGATTCGTTCGTCGGCCCGCGAGACCCCATCGATGCGATCAGCGAAGACTGGGGCATTGACCTCGAAGCCGAGGTGGCCGTGGTCACCGGCGACGTGGCGATGGGCTCGGGCGTGGAGCGCTGCGCGCAGGCCATTCGCCTAGTCATGCTGGTGAACGATGTCTCGTTGCGCAACCTGATTCCTGGCGAGCTCGCCAAGGGTTTCGGCTTCTTCCAGGCCAAGCCGGCGAGCGCTTTTTCGCCCGTGGCCGTGACGCCTGACGAGCTCGGCGCCGCCTGGCAAGGCAGCAAACTGAAAGGCCAACTGCGCGTGCAGATCAACGGCCAGCCCTTTGGCGAGCCCGACGCGGGCGAGGACATGGCGTTCAGCTTTGCGCAGCTCATGGCCCATGCGGCCAAGACGCGCACGCTAGGTGCCGGCTCCATCATCGGCTCGGGGACGGTGTCGAACAAGCAGGGCAGCCTGCATGGCTCCAGCGTCGCCAACGGCGGCGTGGGCTACTGCTGCCTGGCCGAAGTGCGCATGTACGAAACCATTGAAGGCGGCAAGCCGGTGACCGAGTTCCTGCACTTTGGCGACCGCGTGCGCATCGAAATGCTGGATGCCCAGGGCGCGAGCATCTTTGGCGCCATCGACCAGACCGTGCGCCAGATCCAGGCGGCGCTCTGAGGAGCCGCAAGCGCCATGCTCACGCTCTACAGCTATTTCCGCAGTTCGGCGTCGTACCGCCTGCGCATTGCCCTGGCGCTCAAGGGCCTCGCCTATGAGACGGTGGCAGTGCACCTGCTCAAGGGCGGTGGCGAGCAGCACCAGCCGGCCTTCCGTGCCGTCAACCCTGCGGGCCTGGTGCCGGTGCTGCAGGACGGAGACAGTGTGCTCACGCAGTCCCTCGCCATCATGGAGTACCTGGACGAGGCCTACCCGGCGTCGCCGCTGCTTCCGCGCGATCTGCTTGGCCGCGCCCGGGTGCGTGCGCTGGCGCTCACCATCGCCTGCGACGTGCATCCGCTGGGCAACCTGCGTGTGCTCAACTACGTGGGCGATACCCTGGGGGCAGGCGAAGAAGGGCGCAAGGCTTGGGCCTGCCACTGGATTGCGCTCGGGTTCGAGGCGTTCGAGGAAATGCTCACCCGCCCCGGTGCGCCCACCGGCCTGTTCTGCCACGGCGACATCCCAGGCATGGCCGACTGCTGCCTCGTGCCGCAGGTGTTCAACGCGCGCCGCTTTGGTCTGGACCTGGCGCCGTATCCCACGGTGAAGCGCATCGCCGAGCACTGCGAAGCGCTGGCGACCTTCGTCAAGGCACACCCGGCAAATCAGGCCGACGCAGCTTAACCGCGCGCGCTGCGCAACTGCTGCACCATGCCGTGCACGATGCAGAACTGCGCGGCGTAGTAGGTGGCCAGCACCCACAGGATGGCCATCGGCACGGGCTGCACGAAACGGTCGATGGCGAGCACCGAATCGCTGGCCATGAAGATGCAGGCGCCCAGTGCCACGGTGCGCGCGGCGTGGGTCTGCAGCTCGGCTGCACGCCCCAGTGCCTGCGCCGCCATCAGAGCGATCACCAGCACATACACCGCCACGGGAATGCGCAGGTCGGCGGGCAGGCCGCTGCGCCATAGCCAGGCGACCATGGCGGCGCCTAGGGCCACCGTGGCCAGCAGCGCGCCCCGATGGGCAAACCAGCGCACGCCGCGGCGCAGCAGCGCGATGTAGGCCAGGTGCGCGAGCAGGAAGCTGACCAGGCCGGGGATGAACAAGCCTTGTAGCATCAGCGCCACGTCGCCTGCCAATGAGCACACGAGCGCGATGCCCAACAGCCACCAGGATTTTGAGTCAAATCGGCCTCTAGCGCTTGACTGGTATGCGCTAACAGCTACAAAACAAATAGCAATTAACAGCGCCGCGGGCTTGAACGCCAGATGCCAGTCCCAGGCCGCCGTGGCGGCCGTTGCCGCCGACAGCGCGCTGGCCTCGACCATCCACAGCTCCAGACTGGCGATTTGCCCACGCCGTGCCGCCACTACCGCCAACGCGGCGGCGCACAAGGCCGCCAGCCAGACCAGTACGTGCGCGCGCGTGAGCACGCCGGCCTGCCAGGTCAGCGCCCAGGTGGCCAGGCCAATGAGCACCGTGTGCAGCAGGCTTTGCGGCAGCGACAGGCCTGTGGCGTTGGAAGGCTGGCGCGTCAAAGGTGTGCGGTCTGGTGCCATCGCGTCATTCCATTTCTAAATCAAACGATTACTTTGTCGGCTTCGCTTGGCGTACGCTTGTACTGTCTGCGCTTCGCCTTCGCGTACTCGATTGATTGAGAAACCGAATCAGGTGCTGGTTTCTTCGCGCGATGCGCTGTCGAGGTGGCTGGTGTCGCCCCAGCCCACGAGGGTGAGCGCCTGGGGTGTCCACAGCAGCCGGTTGACGGCCGCGTTGGTCAGCAGCCAGGTGCGGGGCGCCTGCAGCGCCTGCCCGGTGGCCAGGCGGTAGAGCACATCGAGCACGCCGCCATGCGCCACCAGCACGATCTGCTCGCCCAGGTGGCGTGCGGCCAGGCGCGCCGTGACATCGGCGATGCGCGCCTGCAGCCGTGTCAGGCTCTCGCCGCCCTCGGGCGCGTAGTGGGGGTCGCGTTTGCGCCAGCGCAGTGCTTGCTCGGGCTGCTCGGTCTCGATCTCGGCAAAGGTGCGGCCTTCGAAGGCGCCAAAGCTGCGTTCGCGCAGGCCGGGTTCGGCGTGCAGCGGGGCGTTGGCGGCATCCGCGATGGCGGCGCCGGTGGCGTGCGCGCGCAGCAGGTCGCTGGCGTACACGGCGGCAATCGGTTCGCCGGCGAGTGCGCGTGCCACTTGCGTGGCCTGCCAGCGCCCGGTGTCGTTCAGCGCAATGTCGCGGTGGCCCTGGATGCGGGTGTCCACGTTCCAGGCGGTCTCACCGTGGCGCACGGCGACGAGGCGGGTGACGTCCATGGGGTTTAGTGTGCAGTGGGTGTGGGCACCAGCGGCAGGCGCACCTGGCGCGCTCCGGCGGGCGGTGTGGGGAAGCCCGCCAGCGCCGCATCGAACAGCACGCCAAAGATGCGCGGCGCGTCGGTCCACACGTCTTCGTTGCTGGCGGAGGTCTCGTACACGGTCTTTTGCGTGGCGGCGTCGCGCAGCACCACGCTGACTTCGTTGCGGTACAGGGTCGGCGGCATGTCGCGCAGCATCCAGCCGGCGTGCATGCCGGAGTGGTGGCCCCAGCCGAAGCCGCCACCCCAGCCGCCCCAAGGGCCGTAGGGGTACCAGGGGCCGTCGGCCAGCGCGGTGCCGGTGCGCACGCCGATTTCCGCGATCAGGCGCGGGGCCGCATCATCGCGCTGCAGGCCCGCGCGCGCCAAGGCGGCGTGCGCCATGGGAACGATGGCGTCAAAGGCGCGCGCCTGTTGTTGGGAGGGCAGCAGATCCAGGCGGTAGGTGGGCGGCTGGGGCAGGCTGGCGAGCGTGGACCAGCTCTGCACCTGGCTGTCCACGGTGCGCTGCACGGCGCAACCGGCCAGCGTGAGGGCGGTCAAAAGCACAGCGACGAGGCGTACGAACATGGCGCTACTCCTGTGAGAAGGCTCGTTACCCGAGCCGCAGCACCTGCATGCCGGGCAGGGCCGGGGGTGGGGGGAAGTCTTCGGCGTCAAAGGCCTTGTCGCCGTTCTCGTCCGATACGCCCGTGGCCACGGCGTTCCTGAAATCGTACAAATTGGCGTCCAGCAGATGGCTGGGCACCACGTTCTGCAGGGCGTTGAACATATTTTCGATGCGGCCGGGAAAGCGCTTTTCCCAGTCGCGCAGCATTTCGCCGACCTGCTTGCGCTGCAGGTTCTCCTGGCTGCCGCAAAGGTTGCAGGGAATGATGGGGAAGTTGCGCTGCGCGGCCCAGCGCGCGGTGTCCTTCTCGGTCACGAAGGCCAGCGGGCGGATCACCACATGCTTGCCGTCGTCGCTGACCAGTTTGGGCGGCATGCTTTTGAGCTTGCCGCCAAAGAACATGTTGAGCAGCAGGGTCTGCAAAATGTCGTCGCGGTGGTGGCCCAGGGCAATCTTGGTCGCGCCCAGTTCGTCGGCCACCCGGTACAGGATGCCCCGGCGCAGCCGGCTGCACAGGCTGCAGGTGGTTTTGCCCTCGGGAATCAGGCGCTTGACGATGCTGTAGGTGTCTTCGTTCTCGATGTGGAAAGGGATGCCGGTGCTCTTAAGGTAATCCGGCAAGACATGCTCGGGAAAGCCCGGCTGTTTCTGGTCCAGGTTCACCGCCACCAGGTCGAAGCGGATGGGCGCTCTGGCCTTGAGTTTGATGAGGATGTCGAGCAGGGCGTAGCTGTCCTTGCCGCCCGACATGCAGACCATGACCTTGTCGCCTTCCTCGATCATGTTGTAGTGCACGATGGCGCGGCCGGTTTCGCGGCACAGGCGCTTTTCCAGCTTGTGGGCTTCGCGCTCGATCTTCAGGCGTTGGGCGTTGCTGGCCGGCGCGCTGCCCTCAAGAGGGTCAGGGGTATCGGCGGTCCAGGCGCCGGAAATCACGGTGTCCATGTTTGTCATTCTCTGCGTCACCAGGCGCCGGTTTCAACGCGTATGGCGACTTCGCAGTCGTCGAATATTTCCAGTTTGGCGATCTTCACCCGCACGCCTTGCACGCCGGGCAGCTGCATCAGCCGCTGGGCGAGTTTGCCAATCAGGCTCTCCAGCAGGTTCAGGTGCTCGGCCGTGCACTCGTCGATGATGATCTGGCGCACGCGCCGGTAGTCGAGCACATGCGCCAGATCATCATCGCGCGGCGCCAGGGGCTGGCGCCCCAGGCTCAGTTCGGCGTCCACCTGAATCGGTTGGGGGGCGGTTTTTTCGTGGTCGAGCACGCCCAGGCTGGCATCAAAGCGCAGGCCGGTGAGCGTGAGGATCTGGGCGCCGGAAGAGGCAGCGGTCATGGCAGGGCTTTGGTGGGTGGCAGGGCGCCGGGAGTGGGTTTGCGCCGGAAGGCTTCAACGCCCACGGCCTCGCAGTCGTCGTACACGTCGGGTTTGCGGGTGGAAACGCGGGCCGCCACGACCAGCGGGTGCGCCAGCAAGGCGTTCAGCACGGCGTCGCACAGGGTCTCCTGCAGGTCGATGTGGCCGCGCTCGGTGATGTGGGTGACCTCATTGCGGACAAAGTCGTAGTCCACCACTTCGTCGATGCGGTCGCACTGCGGCGTCGTTTGGACCAGCGGAACGTACAGGTCGATGTCAAAAAGAATGCGCTGGGCGGCAGCGCGTTCGAAGTCGTGGATGCCGATGCGCACCCGGCGGCTGAGGCCGCGCAGAAAAATGCGCCGGCAATCGGTCAGCAAGGGATCGATCATGCGCTGCCCTGTGGCGCGGCCGGCGCCAGTTGCTCGGCCACGAACATGATGTCGCGCGCCAGGGGGACGAGGTGCTGGCCCTTGTCTACGGCGATGGTGACGCCGGTGATGGAAGGGTTCTCCGCCAGAAAGACGGCACTGCTTGCCACGTCGGCCGGGTCGGTGGCGCTTTGCAGCAGGTTCACGCTGCTGGCGCGGCGGAAGTTCTCGCCGCTCTGGGGGCCGCTCACGTAAATCAGCCCCGGCGCCACGCCGTTGACCCGCACCCGCGGCGCCAGTGCCTGCGCCTGCAGTGCCACGGCGCGCTCGAGCGCCAGCTTGCTCAGGGTGTAGGAAAAATAATCGGGGTTCAGGTTGAACACCTTCTGGTCGAGCACGTGGATCACGCAGGGAGGCGCGGCGGTGGCCGCGCTTGTGGACCGCGCCAGCAGGCTGGCGAGCTGCAAGGGTGCCGAGAGGTTGATCTGCATCTGCTGCTGCAGCAGCTTGGGAGAAAAATCCACACCGCTGTCGGGCTCGAAGGCCGAGGCGTTGTTCACGATCGCATCGGGCGCCTGCCCGAGTGCGGCCACGGTGGCGGCGAATAGGGCTGCGATGGCATCTGACTGGTCCAGGTCGCCTTGCACCGCATGCGCCTCCTGGCCCAGAGCGCGCACGGCCTCGCAAGTCTGCAAGGCGTCCTCGCCAGAGTGCTGGTAGTGGCACACCACATCCCACCCCGCGCGGGCAAAGGCCAGGCAAAACGCTTTGCCCAGGCGCCGCGCGCCACCCGTGACAAGTACGGCTTTGGGGCGGTCAGGAAGGGACATTGGGGGACAATCGCAGGTGTGATGAACGAACCCACAAGTTTAACGAGTGCCCTGCACGGGTGTATGGCGCGCGCCATTGCGGATGCCGGTGGCTGGATCGCCTTTGACCGCTTCATGGCGCTGGCGCTGTACGCGCCTGGCCTGGGCTACTACGCCAACGACAGCACCAAGTTCGGCGCCATGCCCGAATCGGGCAGCGATTTTGTCACCGCGCCCGAGATGACGCCGCTGTTTGGCCAGACCGTGGCCGCGCAGGTGGCCGAGGCGCTCGCGCGCACCGGCACGCGCGAGATCTGGGAGTTTGGGGCCGGCTCGGGCGCGCTGGCGCTGCAGTTGCTGGGCGTCTTGGGCGAGCGGGTGGACCGCTACACCATCGTCGATATTTCAGGGAGCCTGCGCGCTCGCCAGCAATTGCTGCTCGCGGGCCACGCCGACACAGTGCACTGGGCCGACGCGCTGCCCGAGCGCTTTGAGGGCGTCGTGGTGGGCAACGAATTGCTGGATGCGATGCCGGTCAAGCTGCTGGTGCGCCTCGCGGGGCAGTGGCACGAGCGCGGCGTGGCCATGCAAGACGACGCATTCGTCTGGCAGGACCGGCCCACGCAGCTGCGCCCACCCGTAGAGATTGACGGCGATCACGACTACCTGACGGAAATCCACCCCCAGGCAGAAGCGTTCATTCACACCCTGGGCGATCGCCTCACCCGCGGCGCTGCCTTGTTTTTGGACTACGGTTTTGGCGAGAGTGAGTATTACCACCCGCAGCGCCACATGGGCACCGTGATGTGCCACCGCGCGCACCGATCCGACGACAACCCGCTGGCGGACGTCGGCCTCAAGGACATTACGGCCCACGTGAACTTCACCGGTATCGCGTTGGCGGCGCAGGAGCAACTGCTGCCTGACGGCCAGGGCTGGAACGTGCTGGGCTACACCACGCAGGCGCATTTCCTCATCAACTGTGGATTGCTTCCAAAAATGGAGCTACAAAGCCAAGCAGAACGTGCGCTGGCGGCCAAATTGATCATGGAACACGAGATGGGCGAGCTGTTCAAGGTGCTGCTGCTTGCCAAGGGCGAGCCGTGGGAGCCGTGCGGGTTTTCGCAAGGCGACCGCTCGCACCGGCTGTGAAGGCCTCTTTGCCATGATCCGCTGGCTGCTGGCCACCTTTGTGGCGTTGGTCGTGCTCAACAGCCTGACGCCTTGGCTGCGGCGCCTCGGGCTGGGGCGGTTGCCGGGCGACTTTCAGTTTCGGCTGTTTGGGCGCGACGTGTTTGTTCCACTCGCCAGCACGGTGCTGATCAGCGTGCTGGTCAGCCTTATCGTGACGTGGCTATGAGGGCACGCGCGGCCTCGTCCGCGTCGGCGTTGGTCTCGGCAAGCGCTTGCAGAAAGCGGCCACGCCACCAGTGCACATCGAACTCGCACACGTTGGCCAGCAGCGCGCGGTGGCGGCGCTGGCGCTCCTCCAGCGGCATGTGCAGGGCGCGGTACATGGCGTCGGCCATGCCTTCGGTGTCATAGGGGTTCACCAGCAGCGCGTCCTTGAGCTGCTCGGCGGCTCCCGCAAAGCGCGAGAGCACCAGCACGCCGGGGTCTTCCGGGTTTTGCGCCACCACGTATTCCTTGGCTACCAGGTTCATGCCGTCGCGCAGCGGCGTCACCAGCCCCACGCGGGCGACGCGGCACAGGCCGGGCACGCGCTTGCGCGCCACCGTGCGGTGGATGTAGCGCACCGGCATCCAGTCGAGCTCGCCATAGTCGCCGTTGGTGGCGCCGCACAGACCTTCGAGCTCCTGGCGCAGATCCGCATAGGCGTGCACGCTGTCGCGCGATGGCGAGGCAATCATGATCAGGGTGGCGTCGTTGTGCGTATCCGGATAGCGCGACAGCATGTTGCGAAAGGCGCGCACGCGCTGCGGAATGCCCTTGGAATAGTCGAGCCGGTCGATGCCCAGCAGCAGCCGCCGACGGGCGTATTCCTCGCGCATGTTCTCGTAGATTTCCACGGCCTCGGGCGCCTTGCCCAGGCGCTCGAACTCGGCCACGTCGATGCCAATGGGGAACGCCTGGGCCCGCACCGTGGCGCCGAAGGCACGGTACTGGTGTTCCGCCACGGGTTTGGCATCGGCTTCCGCTTGCACATAGCGGTCGAAATGCGACAGATCAGCTTCGCTTTGCAAACCCACCAGGTCATAGGCAAAGAGCGAGCGCATCAGCCACTGGTGCTGCGGAATCGCCGCCAGAATCACCGGCGGCGGCAGCGGAATGTGCAGAAAGAAGCCCATGCGCTGGCGGCACCCCAGCGCGCGCAACTCGGCGGCCAGTGGAATCAGGTGGTAGTCGTGCACCCAGATGACATCATCGTCCCGCAGCAGCGGCAATAGCTTGCGCGCCATCATGCGGTTGACGCGGCGGTAGCCGGCGATGTCGCCGGTCTCGAAGTTGGCCAGGTCAAGCCGGCAGTGGAACACCGGCCACAGCACGCTGTTGCTGTAGCCCAGGTAGTAGCTGTCGTGGTCCTGGCGGGCGAGGTCTACCGTGGCCAGCGTGACGCGGCCGGCCTGGCGTGTCTGCAAGCGGCCTTCGCCGGGCGCACCCGTTTCGTCGATCGCGCCGCTCCAGCCAAACCACAGGCCGCCGCTTTGTGCCAGGGCCTCGCCCAGAGCGACGGCCAGGCCGCCGGCAGCGGGCTTGCGCGGGTCGGCGACGCGGTTGGAGACGACGACGAGGCGGCCTGAAAATTGCATCTGGCGATCATTCTTCATCGTGCATGGCCTGTCTGTCGGACGCTTGCTTAAATCACGCTGTCCCAGGGCGCCGAGAGCCGTACCGCCGCGTTGATGATGCCCACCATCGAATAGGTTTGTGGAAAGTTGCCCCACATTTCGCCGGTATCGGGGTGCGTGTCTTCCGACAACAGCCCGAGCGGGTTGCGCGCGGCCAGCATGGTTTCAAAGATGGTGCGTGCCTCCTGTTGGCGGCCGATGCGCGCGAGCGCATCAATGCGCCAGAAGGTACAGATGTTGAACGCCGTCTCTGGTTTGCCGAAATCGTCGGCAGCCTCGTAGCGGCGCATGTAGGGGCCGTCGCACAGGCTGGCTTCCATGGCGTTCACCGTGCTCACAAAGCGTGGGTCGCGGGCATCGATCAGGCCCACTTCGGCCATCAGCAGCACGCTGGCATCCAATTCGCTGCCGCCAAAGCTCTCGGCAAAGGCACACCGCTTGTCGCTCCAGGACTTGTCGAGGATTTCGCGCTGCATATGCGCCGCGTGCCTGCGCCAGTAGTCGGCACGCTCGGGCAACGCCAGCGACACCGCGATTTTTGCCAGCCGGTCGCATGCGGCCCAGCTCATCAATGCCGACGAAGTGTGCACACGGGCGCGCGTGCGCAGCTCCCACATGCCAGCGTCGGGCTGGCCATAGACGCGCACCGCCTGCTCACCCACCCGCTCCAGGCGCGTGAACTCGGCCAGGCCCGCGCGGTGCAGCAGCCGGTGGTCGTGAAACGCCTGCGCCGCGCCCAGGACGATGTTGCCGTACACGTCGTGCTGAAAGTGTTCAGCCGCCTGGTTGCCCACGCGCACCGGCCCCATGCCGCGGTAGCCCGAGAGCGTGGGCACGGTGGCTTCTGGCAGCTCGCGCTCCAGGCCGATGCCGTACAGCGGCTGGATGTGGCCGCTGCCGGCGTCGGTCACGACGTTGCCCAGCCAGCGCAAATAATCTTCCATGGTGCCGACTTCCGACAGGCTGTTGAGCGCGCGCACGACGAAGAAGGCATCGCGCAGCCAGCAGTAGCGGTAGTCCCAGTTGCGTCCGCTGTCGGCCGACTCGGGGATGCTCGTCGTCATGGCGGCGACGATGGCGCCCGTGTCTTCGAACACGGAGAGTTTGAGCGTGATGGCGGCGCGGATCACCGCGTCCTGCCATTCCAGCGGCACCGCCAGGCGTTGGCTCCATACGCGCCAGTAGTCCTGCGTTTCCTGCTCGAACATGCGCGCGGTGTCGGCAATGCCGTGGTCCAGGGTTTCGTCGGCGCCCAGCAGGAAGTTCTGCTCGCGCGTCAGCACGTAGGGCTGGCCCGCGAGCACGTGCGCAATCGGCGCATCGGTGGAGACGCGCAGCGTCATGGGTTCGCCTACGTAGCGAATGTGGTTGCTGCCGTGCGTCACGCGTGGCGGGCTCTGGCCCCAGTCGAAGCAGGGTTTCAGGACGACGCGGATGCGCGGAGAGCCCTGGATCGGCCGCACCCGGCGCACCAGCGTCATAGGCCGGAAATAGCGCGAGCGACTGAAGAACCGCGGGGCGAAGTCGGTGATCTCGACCCCCTGGCCGGCCTTGTCGAGCAAGCGCGTGCGCAGGATGGCGGTATTGGGTTCGTACCACTGCTCTGTTGAGGCAAGGTGCTCCACTTCAATGGCGAAGTGGCTGCCATTCTCACCAGGCTCCAGCAGGGCGTTGAACACCGGGTCGCCATCAAAGCGCGGCAGGCAGCACCAGACCATGCGGGCCTGGGCGTCGATGAGTGCGCTGATGGCGCAGTTGCCGATCATGCCCAGGCCGAGTGAGCCAGGCAGGGCGGGTGACAGCGAGTGCTTCATGGGTTCGCTCATCAGGCACGCTCCAAGGCTGTTCGCGACGCCGACAGCCAGCCCCGCAGGGCGGCGGGCGTCATGCAGCGAAATTGCGCGTGCGTCGGGCCTTCGCCCACTTTGATCGCCAGGCCGCCGAGCGCCATCACGCTGGCAAACCCTGCTTCGTCGGTCACGTCGTCACCGACAAACACGGGGGTGCGACCGGCAAAGGGGGGCTGGCCCATGAAGGCGGCAATGGCCTGGCCTTTGTGGATGCCAGCCGGTTTGACTTCGTAAACGCATTTGCCGTTCAGCAGTTCGAGCCCGGTCAGGCCCCTCATCGGCCGTTCAAGCGTTTGGCGGCACAGTTTTTCGAGGTGCGGCGCCTGGCGAAAATGCAGCGCCACACTGGCACGCTTGACTTCCACCAGCAAAGCAGGGTGCTGGGCAGCCAGTTGTTCCGCAGCCTGCAGCACTGGGCCGAGTTCGGGGGCCGCTATGGCAGGTCGGTTGCCATCGCCAAATCGGTACTGCGCGCCATGCTCGCTGGCCAGCGGCAGCACAAGAGGTGCCAGAAAACCGTCGATATCGGACTCGCGCCGCCCGGTGACGATGGCCAGCGCGCCACCCAGCAGGCGGTGCAGCGCGGAAAGTGTGGGTGCCAGGCCGACCGGCACATGAACTGCCTGCGGCTGGGCCGCAATATCGGTCAGCGTGCCGTCGAAATCGAGAAAGAGCGCATTGGCGCGGGTCAAGGTGGGCATCAGGGGCATTGAAGCAGTACCTTAGCAGGAGCGCGCGGCAGACTGCGTAGGCGGACACCGCAGCCGTTGCGCAGCCCTTGAATCGCAGGCAGATCGCCGCCATGTGCAGCCGTACCCGCCCCGGAGAGAAGCACCATGACCGAACAAACGCTGCACATCGTCTGCCCGCACTGCCACACCACCAACCGCGTCCAGGCGGACCAGTTGGGCAGTGCGCCAGACTGCGGAAAATGCCACCAACCGCTGTTCACCGCCAGCCCGCTGGCGCTGGATGCGGCGAGTTTCGAGCGCCATATCGGGCGCAGCCAGATTCCGGTGCTGGTGGATTTCTGGGCGCCCTGGTGCGGGCCGTGCCGTCAGATGGCGCCGGCCTTTGCCCAGGCGGCCAAAGAACTGGAGCCGCAGGTGCGCCTGGCCAAACTTGATACCGAGGCGCACCCGCAGCCCGCCGCACGCTTCAACATTCGCAGCATTCCCACCATGATTCTGTTCAAGGGCGGCAAGGAGGCAGCGCGCATTTCGGGCGCACTGCCCGCCAGCGAAATCGTGCGGTGGGTGCGTACAGCGCTGTAAAAGCCCGGGGCGGGCAAGTGCCCCAGTGTCAGCGCATATTGCCGGTGTGCCCCAGCGAATAGCGCCCCGGCTGCGGCCAGACGGTCAGTCCGTGGGGTTCGGCGCCCACGCGCACCTTGGTTACCGCGCCGGTCGCCGTATCGAACCGGTACACCACATCGTCAAACCGCCCGGACAGCCACAGCCACTTGCCGTCGGCACTCACGTTGCCCATGTCGGGGCTTCCGCCCCCGGGAATGGGCCATTGCGCCACGACAGTCTGGGTGGCGAAATCAATCACGCTCACCTTGCCGGGGCCCTTTTTGGTGCCGTGGATCTTGTGCGTTCCGCGGTTCGCCACATACAGGCGCTTGCCATCGCGGCTCGGGTACAGACCGTGCGTGCCCAGCCCCGTGGGGATGAAACCGACTTCCACGAACGCATCGCCGTCCAGCACGTGCACGCCATCGGCGTCCATGTCGGCCACAAAGAAGCGCTTGCCGTCGGGGGAAATGCGGATGTCCTGCGGCATGCCCTTGGTTGAGGTGCAAATCTCGGTTTCCAACGGATTGAGCGCCGCCTTCGACTCTGAGAAGCGCACAGCAGGCATCTTGAGCTTCAGGTAGCCCAGCACCTTCCGGTTGGCGAGGTCGATCTTGGCCACGCTGCCGTCGAACTCACAGGTGAAGAGTGCGAATCGGCCGTCGATTGAGAAATCACCGTGGTTGATGCCTCCACATTGGGGCGTGCTGATCGCGTACTGCATGGCCAGCGTCTTCGGATCGCGAAAGTCCAGCCTGCGCCGCGCTTCGGCAACGACGATGAGCGAGGCGCCATCGGGCGTGAAATACACGTTGTACGGGTCGTCCACGGGCACCGACTTGCCTGTTTGGCCGGTGCGTGGGTCGATGGGGGTCAGGCTACCCTCGGTGCTGCGCTCGGCGTTGTTGGCCACCCACAGCGTGGACAAATCCCACGACGGCACCACGTGCTGCGGGCCTTTTTCGACGCGCAAGGTGTCCACCACTTTCAGGGTATGGGGGTCGATCACCGACACAGACCCGGAGCGCAGGTTGGGCACGTAAACCCGCTTAAGGTGGTCTTTCACAGCGGGACTCATATGGTCCGGTGTCGTTTCGCTGTAGAGGTTTTTCGGGTCTGGCACCGGCGGCATGCCAGGCACCGTCTTGATCGGGGGCGCCGGTGGCGCCGTTGCGGCAGTGCCTTGCGCCAGAACCGGTGCGCTTGCTTCCTGGCGATCGCCTGCGCTGGCGCCCACCACGCCGAATGCGGTCAGGAGAAGAAGCCAGATTTTCATGGGAGTGGGTTTCATTTTTTGAGGGGGGTTGGCGCAGGGCTTGAGCCGGCTTGCTCCTGCATCAGGGCATGCAGGGCTGCCACGCTGCTGTCCACAATTTGGTTCACGCCGATGCGGCCAAGTTCGGCGCTCGCACGCCGCGGGTCGCCGTAAACGCCGCCGCGCTTGCCGGCCTGCGCTGCGCTGTTCAGTTCACCAGCGCGCACCAGCGCCGGGTCAACCGCCAGCGACAGCGATGTATCGGCCAGGCCGGCATGGGTCCCGATTTCAGCGCGGGTGAAGCCCCTTTTCAACAATTCGGCCACGTAAAGCGATTGCGTGACCTGGTAGTACTCGGCCAGCGCATACACGCGGCAGCTCGGATCGCTCGCCCACTCATGGTTGAGGCGGTGGGCCACGCGGGCTTCGAGTTGCTGGTAGCCGCCGTGGTCACCGAGGAACACGACATGGCGAAAGCCGTGCTGTTTGAACGAGCGCGCAGCGCCGTCGAGCACCGCTTCAAAGGCAGCGTCGGGAATCGAAATCGTGCCCGCAAAGCGCATGTGCGCCTGTGGTGGGGCAATGGCGCCCTCCGGCACATAGGCCAGCACGGGCGCCACCACCGTGCCCCCTGCGCGCTGCGCGATCTGCCCGGCCAGGAAGCGAACGCGCGCATTGTGTTTGCCCAGCACCATGTGCGGACCACTTTGTTCGGTGCCACCGATCGGCACCAGCACGGTGGTGCTGCCAGCGGCGATGCGGTCCCGCAGTTCGGTCCATGTCATGTCTTCGAGGTAGACGCTGGGCGATGCAGTGCCAGACGCCCACGCAGCCCCAACGCCCAGACCACTATGGACCAGCGCCATGAGGAAAACGGCGCGCAGGCACTTGGGCATCGGCCTGACAAGGCGAAAGCTGCTGGACGAAACCCCGCCAGGCGGCGTGTGCGCCAGCCCACTGCCGCCAGCGCGTGCAGCGCGTGGGGCGCAGAAAGGCAGGCAAAACCGCAGAAGCTGAACGAGAAGGCGCATAAGCGCTTGATGGTACAAGCCCACAGGTTGGATTCAGGCGCGCCCTGCTCCACCTGCAGCGGGTGGATACAATAAAAATGATAGCTGTAAACGCATTAATGACAAGCGCTAAAGGCTATTTAGACCAAGTTTTTACATCGCCAAGAGACGCCGCGGCGGACGGCCTGCGCCGCTGGTGCCGCCACCTCGGGGCCGGGTCCCTCGACGGTTCTAGCGGTTGAACAGCGCGCGGTCCATCGACAGTGCACCGCCGCCGCGCCCCACCAGATACAACAACAGGCCGGCCCATGACAGGTGTGTGGGCCAGGCGTCCGGGTAGACGAAAACCTCGATCACCGCCGTCATCCCCAGCAGTGCCAGGGCGGACAGGCGTGTGAACAAGCCCAGCACCAGCAGTATCGAAAACAGGTGTTCGGAGACGGTTGCCATCTGCGCTGCCCATTCGGGCGGAATGACGGGCAGGTGGTACTCCTCGCGAAACAGCACATAGGTGCTGTCCTTGATGTGGAACCAGCCGTCAACCTTGGTCCGTGCCGACATCCAGAAGATGCTGGCGATGCCGAGGCGATTGACCAGCGCCAGCAGCGTGTGCGGCGTGGCGTGCTCGGCGAGTTGGCGCAGGCGCGTGAGGGGGCGTTCGGTGTGCGTGGGGCGGTGGGGCAGGGCGGCGGTGTTCATACGGGGTCCTCTGCGCCAGTTGGCGCGCACAGGGCGCCGCTGGAAAGCAGCAGCGCCGTCAGTTGGGCAAGGGTTTCGCCAGCGCCACCAGGCGTTGCTGCCAGCGCTGACTCGGCGGCTTCGGCAAGCGGTTGGCCGGCGGCGCAAACGTCTAGAAAGGCCACGCCGGCGCGCGGCAGGGCGCACCACTGCACAGCGCCACTGGGGCGTGTCAGCAAGGCGCCTTTGGCCTGCCAGGGCAGCGCCGTATCGACGGCCAGGCCTTCGCGGTGGCGCTGCCAAATGGAATACGCGGGGTGTTCGTGGCACCACAGCCAGCGGGCGGCTGGGTGGGGCGCGATACGTGCCGCGCCCAAGGCTTCGGGCGGCTGGCGAGCCAGCCAGCTGGCGGCCAGCGGTGGCGCATCGGCTGCCAGGTGCGCTTCGGTCCAGGCGCGGTCCAGGCGCGCCACGTCGCTCAGGTAAGGCAGTTCGGCTGCGGGCGCAAAGCGGGCCAGGAACGCCGCAAAGCCGGCGCCATAGTGCATCAGGCGGCCATCGGCGGGCGGTTGGTCTGCCAGGTAGGTTTGCGCTGCGCCGCAAAACCAATCCTCACCCACCAGTTGCACCACCGTGGGGTAGTTGGCGCGCAGCGCGTCCAGCGCCGCCTTGCGGCCACTGTTGCGGTAGACGGCAAAGCCGGGTTGGGCGCAGAGGGCGTCCATCCAGGCAGGTGTGGGGGCCTCCGTGCGCAGTGCGGCACAGAAGCCGTCCTGGAACGCGCTCAGTTGCATGCCAGCTCCTCGTGCGGCGTGCCGCAAAGCGCCCGGTGGGCGCGTGCACGTTCGGCCAGCAGCTCGGCCAGTGGCGGCAGCTCGGCATCGCGCTCAATTAGGGTGGGAACCGACCCGGTGCGTGCAATCGTGTGCCGCCACAGTGCCCATACCGGTTCGGCCACGGGCGCGTCGTGGCTGTCGATCAGCAGGGCTGCGCCGTGCACCGGGTCGGCATGGTGGCCGGCCAAGTGCATCTCGGCCACCGCGTGCAAGGGGTACTGGTCCAGGTAGTCGAGCGCGTCGGTGCCCAGGTTGCTGGCGCTGACAAAAACGTTGTTGATGTCCAGCAGCAACTGGCAACCGGTGCGGCGCACCAGTTCGGCAAAGAATGCGCCCTCGCCCATGTCGTGGCCGGGAAGGTGCAGGTAGTGGCTGGGGTTTTCGATGGCAATGGGACGGCCCAAGGCTTCTTGCGTGCGTTCGATGTTGCGCGCCACGCGCGCCAGGGCTTGCTGGGTGCGGGGAAACGGCAGCAGATCGGGTTGGTACACCCCGCGCCAGTGCGACCACGCGAGGTGTTCGGAGACCCGCGCCGGCTCGATGCGCCGCACGAGTAGAGCCAGGCGGGCGAGGTGCGTCTCGTCGGGCGGCGCGTCGGCCGCGAGCGAAAGCGAGACGCCATGCAGCGACACTGGGTGCCGCGAACGGATGGCGTCCAGCCAGGCCAGGCGCGGCCCGCCGTCCGCGAGGTAGTTTTCTGGGTGCACTTCCCACCACAGGCCGGTGTCCTGGCAGGCCAGGGCCTGTTCATGGTGCTCAGGCTTGAGACCCAGGCCGGCGGTGAGGGAGGTGTTCATGGCAGCGCCGCGTGGATCAGGACTTCATGGCTTCGAGCGATCCCATGCCCTTGGGTGTCTTCATGCTGGTGCAGGTACCTGCAGGCACGTACTTCCAGGAATTGCCCTGGTAGTCCATCTTCGAGGTGCCCGCACAGGTGGTACCGGGGCCGGCAGCACAATCGTTCTTGCCGGCCATGGCGACGCCGAAGCACTTTTCCATTTTCGGTTTTGCCATGTCCGATTTCATGTCGCCGTTCTGGGCCTGGGCCATGGCAGCGCCCGAAGTCAGGGCGGCAAGGGCGATGGCGGCGAAGGTGAGAGAAGATGCTTTCATGTGAATTTCTCCATTGCGAAAGTTGATTGGGATACGGCTTTATTCCAGACCGGCCATGCCGGGTGATCACCGCCGGCCTGTCTGCGGTGTAATTCGCGCTTTTGATCCCACCGGTTACGGCTGGCTTAAAAATGGCAGATATTTCTTTTTGCGCCACGCTGTAACCGCAACACGCCTCGCAACGAATATCCGCAGGAACCGACTATGGAAATTGAAGAGCGCCTGCGTGCGCTGCTGCTGCAGGGCCTGGCTGGCGAGGCGCGGGACTACGAACGCTTTCTCGCGGCACTGAGCACCCATTTGCGCGCCTTCTTGCGGCGCAGACTGGGCCAATGGCCCGATGAAGTGGAGGATCTGGTGCAAGAAACCTTGCTCGCGGTGCACAACCAGCGCCACACCTACCGTGCCGATATGCCGGTCACCGCCTGGGCGCACGCGATTGCGCGCTACAAGCTGGTGGACTGGTTTCGCGCACACGCGGTGCGCGGTGCGCGCAACGTGCCGCTGGATGACGCGGACGAATTGTTTTCCACGCAAGACCAGGATGCCGCACAGGCACGCCGCGATCTGGGGCTGCTGCTGGAAACGCTGCCCGACAAACAGCGCCTGCCGATCCAGCACGTCAAGCTTGAAGGCTTGTCGGTGGTGGAGACGGCCCGCCTGACCGGGCTTTCCGAGTCGGCGGTCAAAGTAGGTGTGCACCGGGGCCTGAAGGCCCTGGCGGCTCGAATCAGGGGTGTGGCATGAAGACGGATGAGTTGATTGGCATTCTGGCCACGGGCGCCCGCCCCGTGGCGCCCCACCGGCTGGAGCAGCGCTTTGGCGGCGCGGTGCTGCTGGGCCTGGTGGGCGCGGGCGCATTGATGCTGCTGATCTATGGCGTGCGGCCGGACCTGGCGCAGGCCCTGCAGTTGCCCATGTGGTGGCTGAAGTTTTCTTTTGCCGCCGCACTGGCGGGCGCAGCAGCGCTGGCGCTGCTGCGCCTGGCGCGCCCCGGCATGCGCCTGGGCCACGCGCCGGCCTGGGTGCTGCTGCCGCCGCTGGTGCTGTGGCTGATGGCGCTGGCGGCGCTGCAGGGCGCCGCGCCCGGTGAGCGTGCGGCGATGGTGCTGGGCAGCACCTGGCGCAGCTGCCCGTTCAATATTGCTCTGCTGTCCCTGCCGGGTTTTGCCGCGCTGCTCTGGGCCATGCGCCAGGCCGCGCCGACGCGCTTGCGGCTGGCCGGCGCGTGCGCTGGTCTGCTGGCCGGCGCGCTGGCCACCCTGGCCTATGCCTTGCACTGCCCGGAAATGCAGGCCCCCTTTCTCGCCGTCTGGTACGTGCTGGGCATTGCCCTGCCCACGGGGCTGGGCGCCTTGCTCGGGCCGCGGGTACTGCGTTGGTGATTCAGCGCGGCACAGCGGCAGCAATGGCCTGTGCGCGGGCGGCATGTATCTGCTCGCCCACCTGCGGTCCCTTAAGGCCGCGCTTGGCCGCTTCGGCCGCCAGCGGCGCCGTCTCCACCGCACGCGCGGCGTGCAGGGCGGCCAGCAGGCGCGCGCGCTGCGGGTAGGCGGATTCTTCAAACCCCAGGCGCCCCCGGGCATC
The DNA here is from genome assembly GCF_059424465.1 of Simplicispira sp. GW247-4R2A. NCBI lineage: Bacteria > Pseudomonadati > Pseudomonadota > Betaproteobacteria > Burkholderiales > Comamonadaceae > Simplicispira > Simplicispira sp. GW247-4R2A. The sequence goes on from NZ_JBWKZM010000008.1 coordinate 103,228, forward strand.
GCATTCGCAGGCCAGCAGCACGTCTTCGAAGCGCGCCGGCTTCCTGATGGCGTCGCAGCGCTCGAGCAGGCGCAGCAGCGCCGCCGCGTTCAGCTCGCCGCTGCGGTGGATGTTGCCGTGCTCGCGCGCCACCACGTCGGCCAGCTCGCGGCAGTCCACCGGCACGCGCAGGCGCTCGCACACGCCGCGCAGCAATTGGGCGCTGCGCTGCTCGTGGCCGATGTGGCGCGGCAGCATGTCGGCGGGCGTGGTGCCTTTGCCCAGGTCGTGCGTCAGGCAGGCAAAGCGCACGCCGAGCGGCGCGTTCAGCCGCGCCGCCATGTCCAGCACCATCATCAGGTGCACGCCGGTGTCCACCTCGGGGTGGTATTCAGGGCGCTGGGGCACGCCCCACAGGCGCTCGACTTCGGGCAGCAGCACGGCCAGCGCGCCGCAGGCCCGCAGCACCTCGAACATGCGGGAGGGTTGCGCCTCCATCAGTCCGCGTGCAAGCTCTTGCCAGACGCGTTCGGGCACCAGGTGGTCGGCATCCCCTGCTTGCACCATCTGGCGCATCAGCCGCATGGTTTCGGGTGCCACGGAAAAATCGGTGAAGCGTGCGGCAAAACGCGCCACGCGCAGGATGCGCACCGGGTCTTCTCGGAAGGCCCCGGTGACGTGGCGCAGCAGGCGCGCCTGCAAGTCGCGCTGGCCACCATAAGGGTCGATCACCACCCCCGTTTTGGCCCAGTCGGCGCTGGCAGCGATGGCATTGATGGTCAGATCACGCCGCGCCAGGTCTTCTTCCAGCGTCACGTCGGGAGCTGCGTGCACCACAAAGCCCCGGTAGCCGGGTGCACTGCTGCGCTCGGTACGCGCCAGGGCGTATTCCTCGTGCGTTTTGGGGTGCAGGAACACCGGGAAATCGCGCCCCACCGGCACGAAGCCCCGGGCGAGCATTTGCTCGGGCGTGGTGCCCACCACGACCCAGTCGTGGTCGTTGACGGGCAGGCCCAACAGGCGGTCGCGTACAGCGCCGCCGACCATATAGATTTGCATGGCCGCGAGTTTAGGGCGATGCCGAATAGGTTACCGCGATGAGGCGCGCCGTGCATCGGGAGGGGAGGCAAGGGGGCGGCCCCCTGCGCGCAAATCCTCGCCATAGCCGAAGCTATGGCGAGGATTTGCAACGCCGCATACAGCTTGAGGTGCGGATGCGCGGAGTGTGAGGGACTTGTTCAGTATTGCCTTTGGACAGCGCCTGGGCCGGCTTGCCCGGCCGTATAGTGGCCGGCCGCCATCCGAGGCGGTTTGCCGGAGTTTTGCACCATGTCCCTGTCGTCCACGCTCACCATTGCACAGTTGAACCCTGATGGCAGCGTGCCAGTTCCCGTTGCACCAGATGCAGCGGCCAATGCTGCGGCGGCTGCATTTCATCAAGAGGGGCAGATAGAGCACTTGCAGGCGCAGGTGGATCAACTCCAGGCGCTGCTTGCCAAACCCTTGAATGAAATCCTGGCCGACCGTGAAAAGGCCCTTGAAGCCGCAGCCGCCTGGGACGCCTTTGGCGCCATGTGGATGCTCTCGCAGCGTGCCATGCGCCGCGTGGCCATGGATTTGGCGGCACAGCACGGCGTTGACGAGGCCGACGTGGTGGCCCGCGCCATGGGGCATGCCAATGCGGTGCTCAATGGGGACGGCGAAGACCTGGGGGGCAGCATTGCGCCCGTGCAGATGGCTCACATAGCGCGGCACAAGGCGTTTTTACGCAAACAGTTCCGGTAGAAGGTGTGCGTGGCGAGAGGAATACCGCGGAGGCTCAGCGGTTGGTAGATCTGCCGTGCCAAATGCCGCCAATGACTCCAGATGCGGCAATGATGCCCAGGATGCCAATGACGGACACAGATTCCTTTGCAACAAAAAAGGGCAGCATGAAGACCACCAGACATCCGATCCCCACAGCGGCATATATGCGCCAATAGGTGCGGAAGTCGAGTGCATGGATGGTGTCGTCGAGCAGCTCATCCAGAAAATTGAAAGCAGACATTGCCCATCAAGCCTTTCTTGCAGAGTTTTGTGATCTCTTGTCTGGCTTTGATGGTACCCAGTGCATCGTTCGAGGCGTCAACGCCCCAGCCGATAGGGTTCTTCAAACTCACGGAAATCCTGCTCTGCCTTCGCTGCGGCAATCCATTCCTGCATCGCAGGCAGTTGCTCGACGCGCTGGATGTACTCCGCAATCGGTTTCGGAACGGGCAGTCCATAACGCGAGAGGCGCATGCACACCGGTGCATAGAACGCATCGGCGATGGTGAAGGCGCCAAACAGCATTGGGCCGCCGTGGCGCTCCAGCAGTTCGGTCCACATTTGCACCAACCGCGCCACGTCGGCGCGCACGGCGGGGCGGTCGCGCCAGAGCAGGGCGCCTTGCTGGGCCAGATCGGCCTCGATGTTCATCGGGCAGGCACCGCGCAAGGCGGCAAAACCACTGTGCATTTCGGCCACCACGCTGCGGGCGCGGGCGCGGGCCGCCTTGTCCTGGGGCCAGAGCTGTTTGTCGGGATAGGTTTCGGCCAGGTATTCGGCAATCGCCAGGGTGTCCCAGATCGTCAAGTCGCCATCGACCAGCACCGGCACCTTGCCAGTAGGCGAGATGCCAGCCAGCGTCGCCTTGAACTGCGAGTCTGCATCGAAGCTGTCAAAGCGGGCCACCACTTCCTGGAAGGGGATGCCGGATTGGCGCAGCAGCACCCAGGGGCGCAGGGACCAGGAGGAGTAGTTCTTGTTGCCGATATAGAGCTTGAGCATGGGGCACCTTGGTGGTCAGAAAGACGTCGGGCATTGTGCGGCAATGCGCTTTTCCATACCGCTATGTCGGACCTTAGATCTCGGACGCCGCACGCAGGGTTTGCCTCCACCAGTGCACCCGTGGAACCGGCTTTGCCGGGCCACTGGGTGCGTCCTCCTTGGGGGAAAGCGCGAAGTGCTTCAGGGGGCTCAAGGACGTCCTGCATAACTCCTCGCGGCGTGTGATAGCCCGGACTCGGGCGGTCTGCGTCGTTGCGTTTCACAGCCAATAGCTACGGCTATTGCCTGCAAAACGTGCCTAGCATCCCATCCCGATCCGCGCTACACCCACTCGCGTAGAGTTTTGCAGGACATCCTTAACCCAACCTCGGTGTGGCGCGCTCGATGATGGCGGTCACATCTACGCCGCGCGGCAAAGCGCCGTAATTGAAGCTGTTTTCCGGCGCCAGGCGTGAGGCGCAGAACGCGTCGGCCACGAAGGCCGGCGCGCTGCGCACCAGCAGCGACGCCTGCAGTGCCAGCGCCATGCGCTCAACCACATGGCGGGCGCGGTACGGCAGGTCAGCGGTGTCGGCAAATTCCTTGGCCAGGCCGCGCACCTGCTGGTCGAGCAGCGCGTTCTGGCCTTGCGTGGGGCGCAGTTCGGCGAAGAAGGCCTCCACCACCTCGGGCGTCTTGCCCATGGCGCGCAGCACGTCCAGGCACTGGATGTTGCCGCTGCCCTCCCAGATGGCGTTGACCGGCGCCTCGCGGTACAGGCGCGGGAACATGCTGTCCTCCATCACGCCGCTGCCGCCGATGCATTCCATGGCCTCGTAGGCGTGGCCCGGCGTGCGCTTGCAGATCCAGTATTTGCCCACGGCGGTCACCAGGCGAACGAGCAAGTCTTCGTGACGATCATCACGGTGGTCGAGCGCGCGCGCCACGCGCATCGACAGTGTCATCGCGGCCTCGCTCTCCAGCGCCAGGTCGGCCAGCACGTTCTGCATCAGCGGCTGCTGGTTCAGGCGCGCGCCAAAGGCGCTGCGGTGCGCGCAGTGGTGCAGCGCCTGCGACAGCGCCATGCGCATGCCCGCGCTCGAACCCACCATGCAGTCAAAGCGCGTCATGGCCACCATTTCGATGATGTTGCGCACGCCGCGTCCTTCCTCGCCCACCATCCAGGCCAGCGCGCCGCGCAGCTCGGTCTCGCTCGATGCGTTGGAGGCGTTGCCCATCTTTTTCTTCAGCCGCAGCACCTGCATGGGGTTCTTCGTGCCATCCGGGCGCCAGCGTGGCAGCAGGAAGCACGACAAACCTTTGTCGGTGTGCGCCAGCACGAGGAAGGCGTCGCACATCGGCGCCGACACAAAGTACTTATGGCCGACCAGTTCATAGGCCTGGCCCGGGCCGCCCTGGCCCACGGGGTAGGCGCGGGTGCTGTTGGCCTGCACGTCCGATCCGCCTTGCTTTTCGGTCATGGCCATGCCAATGGTCACGCCCTGCTTTTGCTCTGCGGGCACGTTGCGCGGGTCGTACACGCGGGCGGTGATCCTGGGTTCCCACAGCGCTGCCAGGTCGGGTTGCAGGCGCAGCGCCGGAATGGCGGCAAAGGTCATGGTGATGGGGCAGCCGTGGCCGGCCTCCACCTGGGTGTGCAGGTAGTTGCCGGCGGCACGTGCCACGTGGGCGCCGGCTTTCGGGTCGGTCCAGGGCGAGGAATGCAGGCCGTGCTGGATGGCCGTACCCATGAACTGGTGGTACGCCGGGTGGAACTTGACCAGGTCGATGCGGTTGCCAAAGCGGTCGTGCGTGTCCAGCTCGGGCGGGTACTTGTTCGCCAGATGGCCCTGCTCCAGGTAATCGGCCGAGCCGGTGAGCTGGCCGAACTGAAGCAGTTCGGCGTCCGCCCAGGCCGCCCCCTCGCGCTGCACGGCTTCGCGCAGGGCGGTGTCCTGGGCGTACATGTTGTAGTCGGCGAGCTCGCAGGAGACGTTCTCCACCACATGGGTGTTGGCCAGGTAACGGGTGTTCAGGGTGGTGTCGTCAAGGGCGTTCATGGCAAGGTCTCCAGGAGGTGCGAGGGAATCAGACGTGCCTTGCTGTTGGCCGTGCTCGGGGCAGGCAGGGCGCTGTAGAAGCGGTTCCAGATGGTGCGGCCGGCATCGTCAAAGGCATGTACGCTGGCGATGAACGCCGCGCGCAGTGCGCCGTCCACCATGGGCTCGGGCAACAGTGGGTCGTACACCAGTTGGCGGATGGCCGCGCCGCCCAGAAAGAAGGATTCGCGCGCTGCCTGCGCGGTGGGCAGGCGCGCTGCACCGGCCAACCAGTCCTTCAGGCGTTGTTGTGTGGTGCGGTAACCAAGGTTGAGGGCCGAGCCGTCCCACAGCGCGTCCACAGCGGCTTCTGTCGCCGCATCAAGCGAGGTGCAGCCGCAGACCACCGCCTGTGGCTCCAGCCCGAGTGCGCACAGGCGCTCGCGGATGGCGGCGATGTCCTGCTCGATGTTGTCGGGGCGCAGCCAGAAGTCACGCTGTAGCTCGGCAAAGCCCAGCAGGTGCAGGGCGCGCTCGCGCTGCCGGGTGGCAGCGCGGTCGCTGCGCGCCAGCAACCCGCAGTGCACGGCGACGTACTGGCCGTTCCAGGGGCGCAGGCGTTGCTCGGTGCTGCGCCAGTTGGCCACGTCCTGGGCCAGGCGCTCCGCCGCCGGGCCCAGGCGCCAGGCGCCGCGCTCGGTGGCCAGCACCATGTCCTGCGCCGCCAACCGCGCCAGCGTCACGCGCACATGGTTTTCGCTGATGCCGAACACCGCGCACGCCGCCACGGCGTGGCTGACCGGCAGCGGGTTGTCGCCGCTGGCCAGCAGCAGTTCCAGTAGCAGGTGCTTGGGTTGGACCTTGGCGTCCGGTGCGTGGGGGGAAGACATGGCGGTTGAATATTACATAAATAATCTATTGCTGTGTATATGTGTAATAAAACAGTGCGCACCCATGCATGGCACTTTTTATTGCCATGCGCTGGGCGCACTTGTTGCCTGTTGTTTGCCGCCATCTGGCGATGGCACGGAGCCGCGCGCGGCTCAGAGGGTTGCCCTTAGATCGTGAGCACGTTCTCAACAGGCTCTTATACAGGCCAGACGATGCCGTTGTCGTTCAGGATGGCGTCAAGCGGCAGGTCGTGCGGTTCGGGCACGAAATCGTCCAGAAAGCCTTGCGTATAGCCCAGACCCACCGTAACGGGGCGCGGTTGCAGCGTGGCCAGCGTGCGGTCGTAAAACCCGCCGCCGTAGCCCAGGCGGTAGCCGCCGGCGGCGTAGCCGACGCAGGGCACGAAGAGCAGCGTGGGCACGATCACCTCGGTGTCCTTGGGCTTGGGGATGCCGTAGGCATCCTCCTCCATCTCGCAGCCGGGGTACCAGGCGTGGAAGGTAAGGGTTTTGTGCTGCTTGTTCACCACCGGCAGGCCGATGCGGCGCAGCTGGGGTTCGTCCAGCAGTTCGCCGTCTTCCTTCCAGCGGTGCAGGGCCGGCAGGGGGTCAAACTCGCCCTTGATGGGCCAGTAGGCACCAATCACCGTGTCGGGTCTGTCCACCAGCCAGATGCGCATCACGCGCTGCAACAGGTCGGCGCGTTCGAGCCGGTCGGGCATATTCAGGCGCTGTTCTACCAGCGCTCGGCGCAAGGCTGCTTTGTCCATCACATAATTCCCCCCATGCATTGGACGAAGATTCTGACACCCTTGGCGCTTTCGTTGTCCCTGATGGGCATGGGGAGCAGTGCGCAGGCGCTGGCCGTGGGTGCGGCGCCCACGGCGGCGGACCAGGTGCTGATCGATATGCAGCAGGCATTTCGCAAGAAGGACCGCGTGCGTCTGGCGCAGCTCCTGCCACAAACGCGCGGCCATGTCCTGGAGCCCTGGGCCGCGTACTGGGAACTGCGTGCGCGGCTGGAAGACGCACAGGCGAGCGAAGTCGACGCCTTTTTGCAGCGCTGGGCCGGCACTTACCAGGAAGATCGGCTGCGCAACGACTGGCTGCTGCTGCTGGGCCAGCGGCGTGAATGGGCGCGCTTTGCCGCCATGCAGCCGCAATTTCGCATGGGCGATGACCGCGAAGTGCGCTGCTACGCGTTGACGATTGACCAGATCGAAGGGCACGCGCCGCAGGACATAGGGGCCCAGGTGCGCGAGAACTGGTATGCGCAGCGTGACGCGGACGACGGCTGCACGCACGCGGCGAGCGAGCTGTTTTCTGCGGGTGCGCTGTCAGCGAGTGATGTATGGCGCAAGGCCCGCCTGGCCATGGAGGCCAACCGCGTGCGTGCTGCGCGCGATGCCGTGGCTATCGTGGCGACGGATGTGTTGCCGCAGGTCGCGCAGTTGAACGACGCGCCCACCAAGTTCCTGCGTGCACACTCCACCGCGCCTGGCCGCGAGCGCAAGGAAATCATGGTGCTGGCGCTGATCAAGCTGGCCACCAGCGACCCCGACAACGCGGCGCAGATGCTGGATTCAAAGTGGAGCGTGCATTTCAATGCCGAAGAGCGCAACTGGACCTGGGGCGTGATCGGCAAACAGGCCGCGTTGCGCCTCTCGCCCATGGCGAGCGACTACTTTGCCAAGGTCAGCCGCGACGCCGATCTGAGCGACGAATTGCTGGCCTGGAAGGTGCGCGCAGCCCTGCGTGCCGGCCAGTGGGACATGGTGCGCAAGGCGATCTCCGCCATGTCGCCCGGCGCGCAAAAAGACAGCGCCTGGACCTATTGGAAGGCGCGCGCCCTGCTACAGGGCCGTGTGACGGACACCGAACGTGCCGAGGCCACCGCCTTGCTGCGCTCGATTGCCGGCCCCGGCGGTTTCTACGGGCAGTTGGCCCTGGAAGACCTGGGCGAGCGGGTCAGCGTGCCGCCCGCGCCCGCGCCGCTCACGGCGGAGGAAAAAGCGGCCGCGCGTGCCAACCCCGGGCTCAACCGTGGGCTCTACGCGATCCTGATTGGCTTGCGGCACGAAGGCGTGCGCGAATGGAACTACGCCACCAACCTGCACGAGCGCGGCGGTATGGGCGAGCGCGAGTTGCTCGCCGCAGCCGATTTCGCCTGCCAGTACGAGGTGTGGGACCGCTGCATCAACACCAGCGAGCGCACCCAGGCGGTGGCCGATTATTCGCAGCGCTACCCCATGCCGTTCGAGGGCGTGGTGGTGGCGCACAGCCGCCAGGTGGGGCTGGACCCGGCCTACGTGTACGGACTGATCCGCCAGGAGAGCCGCTTCATCATGGACGCGCGCTCGGGCGTGGGCGCTTCGGGCCTGATGCAGGTCATGCCGGCCACGGCGCGCTGGACGGCGAAAAAAATTGGACTGGCCGGCTTTACCCCCGACCAGTTGCACGACCGCGACACCAACATCACCATCGGCACGGCCTACCTCAAGCTGGCGCTGGACGATTTTGCCGGCTCCATGCCGCTGGCCGCCGCGGCCTACAACGCCGGGCCAGGCCGGCCGCGCAACTGGCGCAACGGCCCGGTGCTGGACGCGGCCATCTGGGCCGAGAACGTACCGTTCACCGAAACGCGCGATTACGTGAAAAAGGTGCTGGCCAACACCACCAACTACGCGGCGCTGCTCACCGGCAAGCCGCAGTCGCTGCGCGAGCGTCTGGGCAAGATCGGTCCGCGCGATGCGGCGGCGCCCGAGGTGAACAAGGAACTGCCTTGAAGTTTTGATCTTTTTGGCCTCTAGCGCTTATGGGGTAAGCGCAAGTAGCTATGTTTATGATAGCTACGCCACTGCATCTCGGGTCAGCGCATCACGGGGTTTCTGCCTAAGATAGTGGCCATGCTCACCGTCCACCACCTTGAAACCTCGCGTTCGCAGCGCATTCTTTGGCTGCTGGAAGAACTGGGTGTTCCGTACGATCTGAAGGTCTACGCGCGCGACCCGCGCACCCGGCTGGCGCCGGCCGCGCTGCGCAAGGTGCATCCGCTGGGCAAGTCGCCGGTGATTACCGAGAACGGCGAGACGATTGCCGAGTCGGGCGCCATCATTGAATACCTGGTGGAAACCCACGGCGCCCATGCCAGCGGCGATCTGGCGCATTTGCAGCCCCGGCCCGGCACCCCCGAGCACCGGCGCTGCCGCTTCTGGATGCACTACGCCGAGGGCTCGCTGATGAACTGGCTGGTGATGAAGCTGGTGTTCACCAGCATTCCGCGCCAACCCATGCCGTTTTTTGCCAAACCCATTGCCCGCGCGCTCTGCGCCAAGGTGCAGGAGCAATTGGTGGACCCGAATGTGGATGCGGCCCTGGCCTTCATGGAAGACCACCTGGGCCGCCACCGCTGGTTTGCCGGCGAGCACCTGAGCATGGCCGATTTTCAAATGAGCTTTGCCGTCGAAGCCGCGCTCTCGCGCGCCGCCAAGGCCAAGGACTGCCCCAAGCTGCAGGCGTATTGCGCGCGCATGCAGGCGCGGCCGGCGTACCAGATGGCCATCGCCAAGGGTGGGCCGGTGGTGATGGCGGCCTGACGGCGCATGGGTCGATCAGGTCTTGGCGCAGGCCACGATGCGGCAGGCCTTGCCGCTGCGCCCGCGCGGTGTGCGCTGGCCCAGCTTGCCGCGCACCTCGATGGCACCCAGCCCCATGGCGCGGGCAAAGGTCTGCAGCTCGGCGCAGCAGCGTGCCAGCGCCTGGTGCCCTGCGTCGCCCTCCAGGGGCAGGTGCAGTTCCAGGGTGCAGGCATCGATCTGGCGCAGGTAGAAGTCGAACACCCCTGCCTTGTCTTCCAGCACGGTGGACAGCGCCAGCGGCAGCAGCGTCACGCGCCGGCCGTCCGGCCCGCACATGACCAGCGGCTCGTCGTGGCGGCCTTGCACCTGCACCACGGGCAGCGGGGAGCCGCAACGGCAGCGCTCGGTGTGCACCGTGATCTGGTCGCCCAGGGCGTAGCGCACCAGCGGCTGTGCGTGGTTGGCCAGGTTGGTCAGCAGCACGCTGCTGGCGGCGTGGCCGGCGGGCACCGGGCGCAGGTGCTCGTCCACCGGTTCCAGAATCACCCAGTCGGCGTTCACATGCATCTGGCCGTGTGCGCATTCCCAGCCGATCGAGAGGAACTCGGAGGCGCCGTAGCTGTTGCGCACCGCGCCGCCGAGCTGCCGCGTGATGTGGTCCCGCACGCCAGGCGCCAGATACTCGCCGCCGGTCCAGATTTCGCGCGGCCGGATGCGCAAGGCGCCGCGTGCGGCTTCGTCGGCCAGGAGGGCGGCGGCTGTGGGGTAGGTGGCGATGGCGGTGGGGGCAAAGGCATTGAGCGCCTGCACCAGTGCCCCCAGGGGTTGGAGCAGCGAAAAGCTGCGCGTGCTGTGGGCCAGCCATGGGTTGAGGGTGCACAGCCGCCGCACCGACACGGTGCTGGCAAAGTGTCCGTCGATGGCGCCGATAAAGGCCGTGCGCTCGCCCAGCCCCAGCGGGTCCCACCAGCTCGACAGCAGGGGTTTGGGCGGCGGGCTGCGGCGCAGGGCTTCGAGTGCGTCGTACACGGCCATGGCCTGGGCATCCTGCACAAAAATGCCCGGCTGGCCGCTGGTGCCCGAGCTTTCCCACACCATGTAGCGGCCCAGCCAGGGCTCGCCAATGCGGTTCGGGTCGGCGGTGAAGGCGCGCAGCGCATCGAGTTGCAACTGCGGGTCGGTCACCCAGTCGTTGAAGTTCGCCATCAACTGTGCCCGCGTCACCACGGGAAGTTGGTGCAGTGCGGTGTTGGGCGTGGTGCCGGCGGGCCACAGCGAGCGGTACAGGCGGGAGCCCCGCAGGGTGGATTCGAGCAGCGCAGCCAGGCGGGTTTGCTGGCGCCGCGCAATGTCCTGCGGCGTGCCGCGCTGGGCGGCCGCCACGTCTAGCGATACCGTGGACAGGCGCAGTGCGTCGAACACGGTGCTCATGCTGCCGCCGCTGCGTCGGGGCCTGGCAGGACCGCCGAAGCCGTCCGGGGTAACGCATTCACGCGGGCCATGGGCCGTTCTCCTGCGGGTGGCAACAGCGTCCATCATAGGACGTGCCACCCGGGCTTCCCCGACCCGTGCGCACCAGAACAGGTGCTGCTGCAGGCTCAGACGTTGAGCAGCAGCGATCCCTCGCGCCGCGCGGCGCCCGAGCGCAGCAGCTCGTCCACCAGGCTGTCGAGCCATTCGCGCTCGCTCTGGTCGGCAAAATGCGTGGCGTGCAACTGGCCGAAATACGGGGTGGCCTTGGCCCAGGCTTCCAGTGCGCGCTGTTCGATGCGCTGCCATTCGAGCAGCTTGTATTTCAGCAGCACCTTGGCGGCATACAGCGCATGTTTTTGCGGCGCGCGCACAAAGCCGTCGAGGCGCCGGCGTGCCGTGCTCAGGGCGCGCGGCGCATCGGCAAACACCGGGCCGTGACCCGGAATGACCACAGCGGGCGCGAGGCGCTCGATCACGTCGAGCGTCGCGGCCACCTCGCCAAACGCGGCGATGCCTTCGAGTTCGGGGAACACCACGCCAAAGCCGTTTTCCCACAGCGCATCGGCCGAAATCAGGATGCGCTCCTGCGGTTCGAACAGCACGATGGAATGCGGGTCGTGCCCCGGCGCGGCGTGGATCTGCCAGGGTTTGCCGCCCAGCCGCACCTCGCGGCCCGGCGCCAGCACGCTGTCGCAGCGAAAGGGCGGGCATTCCTGGCCGGTGGGCGTGTAGCTGAGCGCGTAGGCATCCCAATGGCGCACATGCTCTGCCTGCCCGGGCGCAATGGCGGTGTGCACGCCCGGCCAGGCCTGCTGCAGCGCGGCATTGCCCCCGCAGTGGTCGCTGTGCAGGTGCGTGTTCAGGATGCGGGTGAGCGGCACGTCGCCCAAGGCCGAGCGCACCAGCGCCACCGTCTGCTGCGCGTGGCTGCAGTAGCCGCTGTCCACCAGCGCAGCGCCGTCGGGGCCCGTGAACAAGACGTTGTTGGACGAGAGCCAGCCGCGTTCAAATACGGTAATTTCTGCAGGTAGCCGGGCATGGGGGGCGGTGCTGTGGGGCATGGCGGGAAGGGCTCGCTGGCGGGTGGTCGACAGAGTGCAATTCAATGCCTGTCGGTCAGATTGGTGGGTCCTAGGCTGCGCAGCGTAACCCAGGTGGCCCCCACGGTGCCGCCAACCAATCCCTGCGCTCGGCGCAGGCAGCGTCTCTGGCTGCGATGTCAGAACGTCACGCCCGCCACCAAAATCACATTGGCGTACGGCGTGCATTCGCCCGTGCGCACCATCACGCGCGCCTGTTGGGTGAGGCGCTTGAACGCGTCGTGCGGCAACTGGCTGGGCACCACTGCCAGCGCGGCAGACCAATCGGGCAATGCGCCCGCGTTGTGCTCGATGGCTTCGGTGGCGAGGATCGCTTTCTCGACCTGCATTTCCGACAGCACGACCCGCAGCACGTCTGCCACGGCAGGAATGCCCGGCGTGAGTGCCAGGTCGATGCGCCTGGGCCCTGTCGGGATGGGCAGGCCGGCATCACCAATCACCAGCATGTCGCCATGGCCCAGGCTGGCGATGGCGTGGGAGAGTTCGGCATGCAGCAAGGCGGTGCGTTTCACAGGGGAATCCAGTCGGGTGGTTGGGGGCTTTGCGCGACGGCTGCGCGGGTGGGGATAGAGGGCTGCGCACCTGGTTGCGTGACGCACAGCGCTGCAGCGCGGATGCCCTCGCGCACGGCAGTGTCCAACCGCTCGCCGCGTGCCAGCGCCACGGCCAGTGCGCCCAAAAAGGTATCGCCCGCGGCGGTTGTGTCGACCGCCCGCACGGCCATGCCGGGGTGGTGGCGGCAGCCCGCCGCATCGGCCGCCACGGCTCCCGCCGCGCCCAGTGTCACCACCACCTGGGTGGGGCCGCGTGTGCGCAGGGCTTGTGCGGCAAGGGCGGCGTCTCGTGGAGTGTCCACGGCCATGTCCGCCAGGGCGGCGGCCTCCACCTCATTGACCACCAGCGTGTCGACCAGCGACCACAGCGCATCGGGCAGAGGTTGGATGGGGGAGGGGTTGAGCAGCACCGGGCAGCCGGCGGCGCCCGCGCGCTGTGCGGCGACCAGCAACTGTGGCAAGGGGGTTTCGAATTGGAGCACCAGGCTGCGTGCGCCCTGCAATGCGGCGTCTAGCACGGGGATGTCGAGCACAAACCGGCCATTGGCACCTGGCACGACCACGATGCGGTTCTGCGCCGCGGCGTCCACCGTAATGGCGGCGACACCCGTGGTGGTGGTGGCATCGGTCTGCACCCCTTGGTGGTCGATGTTGTCGGCGTCCAGCGCTGCTCGCAGGGTGTAGCCATAGGCGTCGTCGCCCACGCGGCCAAAAAGATGCACCTGCGCGCCCTGGCGTGCGCAGGCCACGGCCTGGTTGCCGCCTTTCCCGCCGGGAATGAGGCTCATGCCCGAGGCCAGAACGGTTTCGCCGGCCTCAGGCGCTCGGGTCACCTGGAATACCAAGTCCATATTGAGGCTGCCCACCACGGCGATGTGGGGCGTGGTGGGTAGGCTCATGAACGCACCCCCACCGCCGCAGCGGTGGATGCCCGCACGCGCAGCTCGGGCTGCAGCATGACCTTGCGGGCGTCTTGGCGCTTGCCGTCGATGCGTTCGAGCAGCATGTCTACCGCCAGTGCACCGATGCGCTGTTTGGGCTGGGCCACAGTGGTAAGGGGCGGGCAGGTGAAGGCGGTCAGTTCGATGTCGTCAAAACCCACGATGGACAGGGCCTCGGGGACACGCAGCGCGCGCTCATGGGCCGCGCACAGGGCGCCGATGGCCATGAGGTCGTTGCAGATGAAAACGGCGGTGGGTGGCTCCGGGATGCGCAGCAGCGCGTGCATGGCCTCGTAGCCCCCCTGGCTGGTGAAGTTGCCATGCCACAGCATGCCGTTGCCGGTGCCGCACCCTGCATCGGCCAACGCGGTGCGCCAGCCCGCAATGCGCTGCTCGCTGGGCGCCAGGCCCGCAGGCCCGCCGATACAGGCAATGCGCCGGTGGCCTTGCGACAGCAGGTGCCGTGTGGCGAGCAGGCCGCCCTGCAGGTGTGCGGTTTCCACCAGGTCGCACGGCTGTTCGGCGAGCTCGATCTCACGGTCCACCAGAACGGTGGGGATGGACAGGCCTGCCAGCTGCGTGGGCAGCGTGGCGTCGTGGCCGGTGGAGACCACGATCAGCCCGTCGATGCGGCGCTCGGCCAGTACCTGCAGGTAGCTGCCCTGGCGGTGCGCTTCATCGTTGGTGTTGCACAGGATGACGTTGTAGCCGGCGCCAAAGCAGCGGTCTTCGACGCTGTGCACGATCTCCGCGAAGTACGGATTGGAGCTGTTGGGGATCAGCATGCCCAGCGTGCGGGTGTTGTGGCTCTTGAGGCTGCGCGCGATGGCGCTGGGCACGTACCCGAGCGCCCGGATAGCCTGCTCGACACGCGCGCGGCCCTCGGGGCTGACGTGGCGCGTGCCATTGACCACGTGCGACACCGTGGTGACCGATACGTCGGCGTGGCGCGCAACGTCCTTGATAGTAGCCATGCGAAGGAGGAGATAAAGAAGGCGGTTGGATCGAAGGAATGTGGGCTTGGAGTCAGCCTGCGGTGCGCCGCTGGCGCAGTGTGTCAATGATGACGGCCGCCACGATCACCGCGCCCGTGATGATGCGCTTGGAGGGCTCGCTCGCCCCCACCTGCGCCAGACCGGCCTCCAGCACCGCAATGATCAATACGCCAAACGCGGTGGTCACCACCGAGCCGCGCCCACCCATCAGGCTGGTGCCGCCGATCACCACCGCCGCGATCACTTGCAGCTCCATGCCGGTGCCGGCATTGGGGTCGGCGGCTTCCAGCCGGGCCGACTGCATCAGGCCCGCCAGGCCCGAGAGCAGGCCGGTGAGGGCAAAAACGATGATTTGCACCGGGCGCGGGTCCACCCCGGCCAGGCGCATGGCTTCCTCGTTGGTGCCGATGCCCACCACCGAACGGCCAAACACGGTACGCGTCAGCACCATCTGTGCCAGTACCACCAGCGCCAGTGCAATCAGGAAGGCCACCGAAATGCCACCAAAAAACGGTGCCGCCAGCCAGGAGATCGCGTCGCCCACATACTGCGTGCGCGAGTCGGTCACCAGGTAGGCGCTGCCGCGCACGGCTTCGAGCATGCCCAGTGAGACGATGAACGACGGCAGTCGCCACGCCACCGAGATGGCCCCCGTGAGAGTGCCGCACACCAGTCCGGTGAGCAGCGCCAGTGCGGCGGCGGCCGGCACCGACCAGTGCCATTGCAGGATGGCAGCGGCCGAAGTGGCGGCCGACAGTGCCATGACCGAGCCCACCGACAGGTCGATGCCCGCGATGATGAGCACAAACGTCATGCCCACCGCCATCACGGCCAGCGCCGGAATTTCGTTGGCGATGGTGACGAAGGTCTCGGCGCTCCAGAAGTATTCGGACCGCCAGGAAAACAGCCCCACCATGCCGGCCAGCACGGCGACCAGCCCCAGATAGGTGCCCAGTTGGCTGCGCCACATCGAGGCGGAGCGTGGCGCAGAAGAGAGGGTAGTCGATGGTGCGGCGGCGTTCATGCGATGGCGGAAGAAGCGGAGTGGGACGAAGCAGCGGACGGTGCTGTTGGGGCTGAAACCGGAACGGAGGTACTGGCGGAGGCCGCGCCGGCAGGGTGTCCGGCCGTGTCGGAGAACGCTGCGGCGAGCAAGGATTGTTCGGACCATTCGCCGCGTTCGAATACGGCTACCAGGCGGCCCGCGCGCATCACACCGATGCGGTCCGCCATGGCCATGAGTTCGCGCAGGTCGGACGACACCATGAGCAGCGCGCGGCCTTCGTCGGCCATGCGGTCCAGCTCGGTGTAGATCTCGGCGCGTGCGCCCACGTCCACGCCCCGCGTGGGCTCGTCCAGCAGCAGCGCACGCACGGGCCGGTGCAGCCAGCGGGCGAACACCACTTTTTGCTGGTTGCCGCCGGACAGCTGCCCCACGGGCTGCTCGCCGCTGCGGCAGCGAATGCTCAGCGTGCGCACCAGGCCCCCCACCAGGCGGCGCTCCAGCGCACGCAGCAGCCAGCCGCCGCGCGAGACGGTGCCGAGGTCGGACAGCGTGGCGTTGATGCGGATCGGCTGGGTCAGCAGCAAACCCTGCGATTTGCGGTCTTCCGTCACCAGGCCCACGCCGGCGCGGATGGCATGCAGCGGAGAGGCAAAGCCGCGTGCGAGGGTGTTTGCTACTGTGTTGATAGCGCCTTGCGCTTGTGCATCAAGCGCTGGAGGCTGTTTTTGCTTAAGTTTTTGTGTGTACAGCGTGATGCTGCCTCGATCTGCGCGGTCAGCGCCAAACAGCAGACGGATCAGCTCGGTGCGCCCCGAGCCGACCAGGCCCGCGATGCCAAAGACTTCGCCCGCATGCAGCGTGAGGCTCACATCCTGCACGGCGGTGCCGCGCCCGATGCCGTCCACCTGCATCACCGCCGGCCCGGCTACGCGGCGCGGCCGGTGCTCCAGGTCGTTCACGGAGCGGCCCACCATGCGGCGCACAAGATCGTCTTCCGACAGCCCGGCTATGGGGCACACGTCCACCAACCGCCCGTCGCGCAGCACCGCCACGCGGTCGGCAATGCGCCGCAGCTCTTCCAACCGGTGCGACACATAGACAATGGCCACCCCGCGCCCGGTGAGGCGTGCGATCTGGTCAAACAGGTAGGTGGTTTCGCGCGGCGTGAGCATGGCCGTGGGCTCGTCGAGCACCAGAATGCGCGTGTCGTCCTGCAGGTTGCGGGCGATCTCTACCATCTGCTGCTGGCCGATGCCCAGTTGTGAAACCGGCGTGGCGGGGGCGATGCCTTCCAAACCGATCTTGGCCAGTTGTGTGCGTGCCGCTGCATGCAGCACATCGCGCTTCAGCCAGCCCGCCCGGTGGGGCATGCGGCCGAGCAGCAGGTTTTCGGCCACGGTGAGCGTGGGCACCAGCCCCAGCTCTTGCATCACCATGCGCACGCCATGCCGTTCGGCCTCGCGGCGCGAGGTAGGCGCAAAGAGCTGCCCGCCCAGGCGCATGCTGCCGCGTGTGGCGGGCGTGAGCCCGCAGAGGATTTTGGACAACGTGCTTTTGCCTGCGCCGTTTTCGCCCGTCAGCGCCAACACCTCGCCCGCGTTCAGCGTGAGCGTCACGCCGTCAATCACGGTACTGGCGTGGTAGTCCTTGCCGACCGCGTCGATGCTCAGCAGCGGCGTGGTGTGGGGTGAATGGGGCATGGTGTGGAAAAGCGGGTTACAGGCCATGGCATCCCTGGCCGTTCGGGCTGAGCCGGTCCAGGCCAGGGCGCCAAGGTGGCGGCCCCTTGATTCGACCCCTCGACAAACTCAGGATAGGCAAGCTCAGGGTGAACGGTCGGGAAGGGCGCCGGTTTGCGTCTTACTGCGGTGCAGGGTTGGGTCCAGGGTTTACTTGCTGTCCTTGGTGATCAGCACCACGTCGGTTTTCACCTGGACGGGGAGCTGGGCCTGCGGCGTTTTGGCCGCAAGCGCTTTCAGCGCCAGTTCAATACCGAAAACAGCCTGTTTGGCGGCAAATTGGTCCGCGGTGGCCAGCACGCGGCCATCGGCCAGCATGGGTTTGATGGCGCCGATGTTGTCATAGCCCACCACCTGCACCTTGCCGGTCTTTCCTGCGGCTTTGACGGCGGCCACGACCCCCAGGGCCATGCTGTCGTTGCCGGCCAGCAGGGCGGCAAGATCGGGGTGCTCGCGCAGCATGCCAGCGGCCACGGTGTTGCCTTTTTCAATTTCCCAGTTGCCGGACTGCACGCCCACCACGGTGATATTGGCGGCTTTCATCGCGTCCTGGTAGCCCAAGGTGCGCTGCTGTGCGTTGAAGGTGGTGGACACGCCTTCGATGATGCCCACCTTGTCGCCGGCCTTGAGCGTCTTGGCCAGGTAGTCGCCCACGAGCTTGGCGCCCTGGCGGTTGTCCGGGCCCACAAAAGGCACGGTGATGTGCTTTTCCTTCAGCGCATCGGCATCGAGCTGGTTGTCGATATTGACGACGAGGATGCCCTTGTCGATGGCCGCTTTGACGACGGGCACCAGGGCCTTGGAGTCGGCTGGAGCCAGCACGATGGCGTTGGCCCTTTGGGCGATGGCCTGCTCGACCATCTTGATCTGGGCTGCGGTATCGGTTTCGTCCTTGATGCCGCTGGCGATCAGCGTGTACTGGGCGGCATGCTGCTGATGGTGGGCCTTGGCGCCGTCTTCCATGGTGTGGAAGAACTCGTTGGCCAGGGATTTCATGATGAGCGCGACCTTGGGCTTGTCCTGTGCCACGGCAGGGCCGGCCAGCAGGCCCCCCAGTACGGCAAGGGCGGCGGCAGTCTGAAAGGAGCGGCGGGTGAATGGCATGGTGTTTCCAGTTGGGATGGTTGGGCGAGGGCGACAGGTCAGCGGCACACAAAGTGCGCGAAGCCGTGGCTTGATGCCCCGCCCGCGTGTTCTGCGCTTGCTTGTCGGTTGCAAATGATACTCAAAGCAATCGTTTGCGCAAACGTTTGCTTCTCAGTGTTAACCCGAAATGTCGAGCATGGCGTGGAGCGCTTTCTCGCTTCCGGTTGGCCCCGTGGGGCTGTGATGGAGGTCGGTGCGGGTCAAGAAAAGGAAAGGGCGCCAAAGCGCCCTGGAGTCTGTCCGCCCTGAGTGGGATGGCCGCTGTGTCAGGCCGTCGGCGTGCGCAGCTGGCGCCGCAGAATCTTGCCCACGTTGGTCTTGGGCAGATCATCGCGGAACTCGATGCGGCTCGGGCGCTTGTAGCCGGTCAGATTGTCGTGGCAATAGCGCGCCACGTCGTCTTCGGTCAGGTTCGCGTCGCTGCGCACCACGAAGAGCTTGACCGACTCGCCCTGGCGCTCGTCGGGCACGCCCACGGCCGCGCATTCGAGCACGCCGGGGCACAGCGAGACCACGTTCTCGATTTCATTGGGGAAGACGTTGAAGCCGCTGACCAGGATCATGTCCTTCTTGCGGTCGATGATGCGGGTGTAGCCCTCCGCGTCCATGATGCCGATGTCGCCGGTGCGCAGGAAACCGTCCTGCGTGAAGGCGGCGGCGTTTTCCTCGGGTTTTTCGTAGTAGCCCGGTGTCACGTTGGGGCCGCGGATGCAGATCTCGCCCGGCTCACCGAGTGCCAAACTGTTGCCCTCGTCGTCCTTGATGGCGATGTCGATGCCCGGCAGCGGCAGGCCGATACTGCCGGAAAACTCGGTGGTGTTCACCGGGTTGTTGGTGCCGATGGCGCAGGTTTCGCTCATGCCCCAGCCTTCGACCATGACGCTGCCGGTCACCTTCTGCCATTGGCGCGCCGTGCCCTCGGACGCTGCCATGCCGCCGGCCTGTGACACGCAGAGCTGCGAGAAATCCAGTGTGCGGAACTGCGGGTTGTGGAGCAGCGCATTGAACAAGGTGTTCACCGCCGGCAGCATGTGGAAGGGGCGCTTCTTGAGCACCTCGACGAACTTGGGAATGTCGCGCGGGTTGGGAATCAGGGTCAGGTGCGAGCCCTGGCGGATCGCCAGCAGGCACAGCGTGAGCGCGAAGATGTGGTACAGCGGCAGCGCGGCAATGCTGTTGGCGCGGGTGACGTCGCCCATTTTGGCCAGGGCCGGGGTGAACCAGGCCTCGGCCTGCAGCGTGGCGGCGACGATGTTGCGGTGGGTCAGCACCGCGCCTTTCGATCGCCCGGTGGTGCCGCCGGTGTATTGCAGGAATGCCGTGTCGTCCAATGTGGCGCTGCTGGCGGTGAGCGTGCGCCGCGCGCCATCGGCCAGGGCCTGGCGGAAGGTGACCAGCGTGCGCCCCGCCGAGAGCGGCAGGCTATACGCCGGCACCATCTTGGCGAGGTGGCGCACGGCAAAGGTGATCCAGCGGCCGTACCAGAAGCCCAGCAGGTCGCCCATGGAGGCCATCACCACGCGCTGCACGCCGGTGTGCCCAATGACTTCGGCCAGGGTATGGGCGAAGTTCTCCAGGATGACGATGGCGCTGGCGCCCGAGTCCTTGAGCTGGTGCTCCAGCTCGCGTGCGGTGTAGAGCGGGTTGACGTTGACGCAGATGTAGCCCGCGCGCAGCACCGCCGCCATGGTCACGGCGAACTGCGGAATATTGGGCAGCATGATGGCCACGCGCGCACCGGGTGCGAGCCCCTGGCCTTGCAGCCAGGCCCCCAGCGCGGCAGACTGGCGGTCGAGCTCGGCGTAGTCCATCCACTGCTCCATGCAGACCGAGAACGGGCGCCCGGCATGCTGGCGCATGGCGTCTTCGATCATGTGGGCGGCCGAACGGTATTGCTCGGGGTGCACCTCGTGCGGTACGCCTGCGGGGTAATTCTTGAGCCAGATCTTGTCCATGCGAGGAAGCGGGTGCAAAGTGACGAAACCTTTGATTCTGTTGGGCCTCTCTGGACGGGCCTACCGGGCTTGTCCTAGGGTGTGGGCCAATTGCGTCTCGCAGGCGACAAGCTCGGCGTCGAACAGCAAGTCCATCAGCCGGGTCTCGCGCTCGCGCACCGTGTCCAGAAAACCTTCGACGGCGCCGCGCTTCCTTGCCAGCGCGCCAAACGTGTCGAAACCCACCTCCAGGAAATGCTGCAACGCGCCCATGCCTGCCGCCTGGGCGGGCCCGCGCATGGCGCGCAGGAGAAGGCGCAGGCCGGGGGTGCGGGTAAAGCGCGTCAGGTCGTGGCCCAGCTCCATCACCCAGGCCAGCTGCTGGCGCCGCGCTTCGGGCTGGCCCGCCGTCTTCCAGGCTGCGGCGTAGCGGCACGCTTCGGGGGTGGTTGCGGGCTGCGCCAGCCAGGCCTGGGCCATGGCGTGGTCCAGCTCCTCGGTCTTGGCGTGCAGCAGCGCCAGCGTCAGCGCGGTGTGGACCACCGGGCGGGGAAAGACGGTTTGCAGCGTGCCGGCGATGCGTGCGAACTGCGCGTCGCGGGCGCTGTAGTCGCCGGGGCTGTAGAGCTCATCCAGGAAAAACTGCGTGGCGGGGCGGACCGTGGGGTCGCGCATCAGGTCGGTGTAGCTTCCCATGAAGCGGCGCGATTGAAACTGCTTGATGTCGCGCACGGCGGTGGCCAGCGCGGGGTTGGACGCCTGCGCGGCGCGCAGTTCGGTCACGCGGGCAATACTTTGCCGGATGTTTTCTGCTGCGTCCATTTCGAGATTTCGGCTTGCACAATAGGGCTTGCACCCATTACACCATTGCCATGATCGCCCGCCTCCAAGCCACCTGGACCATTGGCCTGCTGCTGATGGCGGCCCTCTGGCTGGTTTTTGCCCTGCCGCACTCGCCCGTTTGGGCCGTGGGCGGTCTGGCGTTCGCCGCGCTGCTGTACCTGGCTGTGATGGCGCTGCAGTTCACCTTGATGCAGCGCGTGAATGCCGCAGACCCGGCGCCGCGCGCCCGGCTTGCGCAGGTGGTGCACGCCTGGTGGGCCGAGCTGGGCGTGGCGCTGCGCGTGTTCTGCTGGGACCAGCCCTTTCGCAGCCATGCGGAACCCGACTGGCTGCCCACGGCGCCCGCTGGCCAGCGCGGTGTGGTGCTGGTGCACGGGTTTTTGTGCAACCGGGCGCTCTGGCGCCCGTGGTTCGAGCCCCTGCGCGCCGCCGGCCATGCCTACGAGGCGGTGAACCTGGAGCCGGTGTTCGGTTCGATTGACGATTACGCGCCCACCATCGAGGCGGCTGTGCAGCGTGTGCACGCGGCCACCGGCATGGCGCCGGTGCTCATCTGCCACAGCATGGGGGGCCTCGCCGCGCGTGCCTGGCTGCGCGCCTGCGCAGGCGAGGCGCGGGTGCAGCATGTCATTACCCTGGGCACGCCGCACCGCGGCACCTGGGCCGGGCGCTTCTCGCGCGCCGCCAATGGCCGGCAGATGGCGCTTGACGGTGATTGGGTAGGCGCGCTCAGCGGGGCCGAGCCGCCGGGCCGTGCGGCGCTGTTCACCTGCTGGTATTCCAACTGCGACAACATCGTCTTCCCCACCAGCACCGCCACCTTGCAGGGCGCCGACAACCGTTTGATCGCCGGCGTGGCGCATGTGGAGATGGCGCGCCGCCCCGAGGTGCTGCAGGGCTGCCTGGCCTTGCTGGCGCGGGCAGCAGATCCTGTTGAAAAAAGTTAAGCCAAATTGGCCTCTAGCGCTTATCTGATAAGCGTTAGTAGCTATTGAAACAAGAGCAACTTCCCTGCCTGCTCAGTCGCCTGATGCGTTGGCGGCGATCTCGGGCAGGCCGCGCAAGCGTTCGTACACCGGCGCGAAATCGGCCGCTGTCATGTCGAACAGGTCCTGGAAGCTGTCGATGACGAAATACGTTTCCTGGAAGCTGTCGATCTTGTAGCGCGTGCGCATGGTGCGCTCGAGTTGCAACGGCAAGCGCTGCGGCTCAGTGCTTTGCACCGAATACGGCAGCTCGCCCGACGAACTCAGAATGCCTGCGCCGTAGGCACGCAGGCCGCCGGCTTCGCGGATCAGGCCAAACTCGATGGTGTACCAGTACAGGCGCGAGAGCATTTCGCAGGCGCCCAGGCGCTCGGCCTTGAGCCCGCCCTGGCCGTAGCGCTGCACGTAATCGGCAAACACCGGGTTGAACAGCAGCGGCACATGGCCGAACAGGTCGTGGAAGATGTCGGGCTCGACGATGTAGTCGAACTCTTCGGGCGTGCGGATCCAGTCCGTCACCGGGAACTTGCGGTTGGCGAGCAGGGTGAAGAAAGGAACTTCGGGGATCAGCCCCGGCACGCCGACGATCTCCCAACCGGTGGCAGGTTTCAGGCGCGCGTTGATGTCTTCGAAGCGTGGGATGCGGTCCTCTGCGCCCAGCGACGGCAGCGCGGCGATGAAGGCCTCGCTGGCCAACCCCGGCAGCAACGCCGACTGGCGTGCGTAGAGGCGCCGGTAGGTGTCGTGGTCCTGCTCGGTGTAGCGGGCGTAGTCTTGCGGGCAGGTGTAGTCGGCGCCGGCGCGGGCGTAGTCGCCGCGCGGGGGGCGCTCGCTGGCGCCATAGACAACGGGTTCGACGGCCATGGGGTCTCCTTTTCAGTCTTCATGGGGCATGTACCGGCCACGGCGCATGCAACCGGCGCCGCCCAGGCCAGGGCCGCCGCGCAAGGGCCGCTCCGCCGCGCTGGCGGCGTCCCCCTGCCTGCGTCGCGCAGCGATGCGAGAGCGGGGGGAAGGAGCGGAGCGACACAGGGGGTGTCTCTATTCAGGCTGGTGCCTTGAGCACGCCACGGCGGATCTGGTCGAGTTCGATGGATTCGAACAGCGCCTTGAAGTTGCCGTTGCCGAAACCGTCGTCGCCCTTCCTCTGAATGAACTCGAAGAAGATCGGGCCGAGCTGGTTTTCGCTGAAGATTTGCAGCAACAGGGCGCCCTTCTTGCCGTCGATCAGGATCTTGCGCTTGTGCAGTTCTTCGAGCGGCTCGCCGTGGCCCGGAATGCGCTTGTCCACCAGCTCGTAGTAGGTGTCGATGGTGTCGAGCAGGCGCACGCCGCTGGCACGCAGGCCGTCCACGGTCTTGTAGAGATCGTCCGAGCCCATGGCGATGTGCTGGATGCCTTCGCCCTTGTAGCTATCGAGGTACTCCTGGATCTGGCCGGGGTTCTCTTTGCCTTCCTCGTTGATCGGGATGCGGATCTTGCCGCAGGGGCTGGTCATGGCCTTGCTCTTGACGCCCGTGACCTGGCCTTCGATGTCGAAGTAGCGGATCTCGCGGAAGTTGAACAGCCGTTCGTAAAAGTCGGCCCACTCGCCCATGCGGCCGCGGTGCACGTTGTGCGTGAGGTGGTCGATATAGGTCAGGCCGTGCCCAAAGGGCGCTAGGGCTTCCTGCGCGCTGACACCGGGCAGGGCCTCGAAATCGACATCGAAGAAGCCGATGTTGCCGATGTCGCCGGGCTGTGCGCCGCCCTTGCCGCGCCAGCGGTCGACAAAGTAGATCAGGCTGTCGCCAATGCCTTTGATGGCCGGAATGTTCAGTTCGCCCGGCCCCGCCTTGCCGGCGTAGCCCCAGGCGCCCAGCGAGACGGCGCGCTCGTAGGCCGCCTTGGCGTCGTGCACGCGGAATGCGATGGCGCAGACGCTGGGGCCGTGCAGGCGCGCAAAACGCTGGGCAAAGCTGTCGGGCTCGGCGTTGATCAGGAAGTTGATCGTGCCCTGGCGGAAGAGGGTGACGTTCTTGTGGCGGTGGCGCGCCACCGGCTTGAAGCCCATGGCCTCGAAGGCGCGGCCCATGGCGGCTGGGTCCGGTGCGGCGTATTCAATGAATTCAAAGCCGTCGGTGCCCATGGGGTTGTCCCAGGCGGCATGGGCGTCGGCGGACGCGAGGGTTTCGGTGGGGTGCATGCGGTCTCCGTCTTGTGGAAGGTTCTTGGCGCTGGTTCGCGAAGCTTGGAGCCGATGCGGACGCGCCTTTGCGAACGAATGCCTGCACTGTAGAGGCCGATTGGATCAATATTTAGGCGAATTGTTGGGTTTTTACGCAGGTTTATGCTGAAGCCCTGCGCTGCATCAATGCGTTCAATGGCGCATCTGCGGTGCCCAAGAGGGCGCCTGCCCTGTTTCAGCGGGCCGGAGTGGCGCGCAGCGCCAGCGCCGCATCGAGCCGCAATTGCTCCTGCGGGGTGAAGCTGCGCTCGCGCAATTGCGCCAGGGCATTGGCGTCGGTCTGGCTTGCCTGGGCGCGGGCATAGTCGTCCAGCCGTGCGTTCCAGTCGCGGTCTTGCGCGTCCAGCTGGGCCAGGCGCTGGGCGGCGTCTTCGCCAAAGCGCGCGCTGCGCTGGGCAAAGCGGGTGCGCTCGTCGGTTCCGGCGGCGTTGAAGGCGGCGGTTTGTGCACCCACGGCTTCTTGCACCACGCTCTGCGCCCGCTCGGCGCGTTGTTGCGGGTCGAGTTCGGTTTCCGTGCCTGCGAGCGCCTGGCGGCGCTGCTCCGCGGTCAGATCACGGTTGCGCTCGATTTCCAGGCGCGCCAGGGTGTAGCGGTCGAGCGCCTGCTGGTCGGCAAACAGCGCGTCGAATTCAGTTTCGTCGAAATACTGGCGGCGCAGTGCATCGCGCGCCTGCAGCACGTCGCGCAGGGCCCGTGGATCGGTGGCGTCCTTGGGTGGCTTGAGTTCGCCCAGGGCGACGCGGTAGTCCACATAGCGCTCGGCCAGGGCCAGGGCGCGCGTGCTGAGCGCCTCGCCAAAGCGCCGCGCCACCAGGTCGGCCAGGCGTCGCTTCAAGGCTTGGGGGTTGGGCATGTCGCCGGCTTCCAGCAGCATCGCTTCTAGTTCATCGCGCAGCCCTGGGGTGAGCAGGGGGTCGACGGCGGCGGAACTCAGCGTGGAGGTTCCACGAGGTGCCAGCGGTTCACCATGGTGCTTCGGCGATTCCCCTGCGCCTGCCGGTCGCTGTGCAGCGCCTTGCGCAGCCGATTCTCCAATGTCCTGCGACACCAGCCACCACGCGCCGGCCGCAAGCACTGCGGCCGCGCCCACCAGCGCAATGGTGCGTCCCTTCACAGCCCGGCGTTCTTCAGGCGGTGGGCTTGCTCGCGGTACAGCGTGACAGGATCGGGCGAAAACCAGTCGCGCAGGCCCACCATCTGGTTGATTTCGTCCAGGTGGTTCTGCCGGTAGTCGCCCAGGTGGAGGCCCAGGTGCGCCGAACAAGCCGCCACCAGCCCATCGTTGGCTTCGCCAAACACCAAGCCGGTGGCAAACAAGGCCGCGTCGCTCGGGTCGAGCACGTTGGTCAGCGTGTTCTTGCCGGTCCAGGAGTAATAGCGCACGCCCGCAACCAGTTCGGCGCCGTTGCCGCAGCCGCTGGTGGGAACGCCCGCGCCAAAGCGCTGGTTGAAGCGGGCCGAGCCGGCCGTGGTCAGCGAATCGAGGGCGGCGGTGGGCATCTGCGGCAGGCTGCTCCCGCCCGAGGCGAGGTTGATCAAGGTCACCAGGGCGCTAGCGGCGCCCTGGGCAACCGTCTCGCCCACACTGCCGGCCGGGGCCACGCCGCGCAACACATCGGCCACGCGCGAACCACGGTTGACGCCGCCGACCGAAGTGACCGAAGCCACGAGTTGCGGCGCCACACCGGCCACATAGCGTGCCGTGGGGCCGCCATGCGAGTGCCCGATCAGGTTTACCTTGGCTGCGCCGGTGATCGCCAGAATGTTGCGCACCTGCGCGAGCAACTGTTCGCCGCGCACCTCGGTGCTGTTGGCGGCCGACACCTGCGCCACGTAGACCTGGGCGCCGCTCTGGCGCAGGTCGCTCGGGATGCCGTAGAAATAGTCGATACCAAACACCGAATCAAAACCGAAGAGCCCATGCACCAGCACGATGGGGTAACGCGTCTGGGCGTAGGTGCTTGCTGCCGTGGCAGGCAGGGCGGTGGCGCACAGCAGCGCGAGAGCGAATAGCCAGCGCATCGGCAACTGGCGAAAAAATGCGGTCATGGTGTCTCCTGGTAGTTATGGACAAAAAAGAACGCTCGTTCTTTTTTGTGAGCAAAATTGTTTCTGCGACGTGGAGCGCTGCGTATTCGGACATACCCGTGGTGCCGCACGTCGCGCAGACGGAACGTGCAGCGATAAAATCCTGCGCCATGCAAACCAAAGACGCACTCGACAAGCTAGACCGATCCATCTTGCGCTGTCTGCAAGCCAATGGCCGCGAAACCTACGACGTCATCGGCGAGCAGGTGGGGCTCTCGCCCAGTGCCGTCTTGCGCCGCGTCAAGCGCTTGGAAGAAGCCGGGGTGATCGACCGCTACGTGGCATTGGTCAAGCCCGAGTCGGTGGGCTTGGGGCTCACCGCCTACCTCAACGTGCGGCTGGAAAAAGCCACCGAGAGCCACAAGCGCAACCCGATGGATGTGTTTCGTGCGGCGGTGCAGACCTGGCCAGAAGTGGTCGAGTGCGCTTCGCTCACCGGCGAAATGGACTACCTGCTGCGAGTGGTCGTGGCCGATATGGCGCATTACAGCCGCTTCATCATGGAGACGCTGCTTAAGCACCCCAGCGTGCAGGATTGCAAGACCAGCTTTGTGCTGGACCACGTCAAGGCCACCACGGCGGTACCTGTCTGACGGCTTTCCACGCCTTCCTCCTACTCGGGACATCTTGGCAAGCGTTTGATTTCATTGAAAATTTGGCTCTACAGTCTAATTTGTTGCACTGCAACAAAAAACGCTTGGAAAGCGGAGGCAAAGCGCCTATATTGGCTCCATGACTGAAACCAAAGACTGGATCAAGGCGTCCTGGAACACGGGAATGGACCTGCTTCGGGTTCCCGCTGCCAGGCTGTCGGATGCCACGCGCAGTCCGCTCATGGTGCCCATCCGCTCCCTCGGCCCCGCGCACCGCGAGCGCATTGCCCAACACCTGCTGGCGCTGGCGCCCGCCGACCGCTACCTGCGCTTTGGCTACGCTGCCCGCGACGAGCAGGTGCGGCGCTACGCCGAGCAGCTCAATTTCGACCGCGACGAGATTTTTGGCATCTACAACCGCCGCCTCGAACTGATCGCCATGGCCCATCTGGCGTACACCGACACCGCCGCCCATAGCGAATGCGCGGAGTTCGGCGTTTCGGTGCTGGAACATGCCCGTGGGCGTGGCTACGGAGCGCGCTTGTTTGACCGCGCGGCGATGCACGCCCGCAACGCCGGCGTGCGCATGCTGTTCATCCATGCACTCTCAGAGAACACGCCCATGCTGAACATCGCGCGCGCGGCCGGGGCGCGGGTGCGGCGCGAAGGCCCGGAATCCGAAGCGTTTCTGGATCTCGCGCCAGCCAGCCTGGACACGCACATGGCCGAGGCGGTGGAGCAGCAGTTTGCCGAGTTCGATTACCGGCTCAAACAGCAAGCGCACCAATTCTGGCGGTTCCTATCCGGGCTGCAGGCAATGCGCACCGGCGCGATCCAGAATACCGCCGGCCAAACGCCTGAAGAATGAGGCGCTTGGAGTCTCTGCCTGTCCAACACTACACTAGGGCTCTGATCCACTACCGCATGTCCTGCATCCAAAGGCAGTGTCCGAACCGCATCCCGCGCGCGCGCTTGACAAGGAAGACAAGCGCACCTTCTTCAAGCGACTCGTCGAATTCATCCATCCGGGTCCTGATTCCATTGACGAGCTCGTCGCCATTCTTTCCGAGGCCGAGGACAACGAGCTGATTGGTCCCGAGTCGCGCGTGATGCTGGAGCGCGTGCTGCGCATGGCCGATCGCACGACGGGCGACGTCATGGTCGCCGCCCCCCGCATGGACCTGCTCGATATCGATGCGCCCATGGACGAGTTGCTGCGCCTGGTCATCAACACGGCGCATTCGCGCTTTCCGGTGTACCAGGGGGAGCGCGAAAACATCATCGGCGTGCTGATGGCCAAAGACCTGCTCAAGCTGCAGCGCTCGCCCGATCTGCACATTCGCACGCTGCTGCGCCCGGCCACCTTCGTGCCGGAAACCAAGGGCCTGAACGATTTGCTGCGCGAGTTTCGCAGCAACCGCAGCCATCTCGCTGTGGTGATTGACGAGTTTGGCCGCGTTGCCGGGCTGGTCACCATCGAGGACGTGCTGGAAGAAATCGTCGGTGAGATTGAGGACGAATTCGATATTCCCGAGGACGACGGCGATATCTTTGCACTGGCCGACCGTACCTACCGTGTCAGTGGCGACACTCCCGTGGAACGTGTTGCCGAGGCGTTTGGCGTGACGATCGCCAGTACGGACCCCGAAGATGAGTTCGACACCATCGGTGGCCTCATCGCGCATGAAATGGGCCATGTGCCCAAGCGCGGCGAGCATCTGCAGTTTTGCGGCCTGCATTTTGTGGTGCTGCACACCAAGGGCGGCGCGGTGCGCTGGTTCAAGGTGACTGGCGCCACGCAAGACCTCGCCCGGCCAGATTGATGCCGATGCGCGCGCGCGGCGGCGTTCTGCCTGCCTTGCTCGCCTGCGCTGCAGGCCTCGCGCAGGCGGCGTCGCTGGCCTGGCCGGGCAGCGGTCAGCCGGTCTGGGGTTTGCAAATTTTCTCGCTGGCGGTGCTGGCGGCGCTGCTGCGGGCGGCGCCCAGGCCCCGCAGCGCGGGTGCGCGGGCCTGGTGGTTTGGTACCGCCTGGTTGAGCGGCACCTTTTGGTGGTTGTTCATCTCGCTGCACACCTATGGTGGCCTGCCCGCACCACTCGCGGTGCTGGCGGTGGTCGGGCTGGCGGTGTTCCTTGCGTCGTACTACGCGCTCGCGGGCCTGCTCTACCGAGCATTGGCGCCTGCATCGCGCCTGGGTGCTGCGCTCTTGTTTGCCGGGTTGTGGTTGATCGCCGAACTGGCCCGCAATACGCTGTGGACGGGGTTTCCCTGGGGCGCTGGAGGCTATGCGCATGTCGACGGACCGTTGGCCGTACTGGCGCCGCTGGTCGGTGTGTATGGGATAGGTTTCGTCGCCGCGTTCCTGGCCATGCTGCTGGCGCGCTTGCGCCTTGCCGATGCGCGAAGCGGCCGTGCCTGGCTGCTGCTGGCGGTGCTGGCCTTGGGGCTGGGCGCACTTTATGGGTGGCACGATCGTTCGCGCGGCGATTCCGCCCCGGCGCATGTACCGCTGACGCTGGCCTTGCTTCAAGGCAATATCCCGCAAGATGAAAAATTTCAGCCCGGCAGCGGCGTTCCCACGGCGCTGCACTGGTACGCGGAGCAACTGGCCCACGCCGATGCCAGCCTGGTGGTGGCACCCGAGACGGCGCTGCCGCTGCTGCCGCAGCAATTGCCGCCGGGCTATTTGGAAGCGATTGCGCGGCGCTACAGCCACGGCGAACAGGCGGCACTCATCGGCATTCCGCTTGGCGACCTCAAGACGGGCTACACCAATTCGGCGTTGGGCTTTGCGCCGGGCCAAAGCGCGCCCTACCGGTACGACAAACACCACCTCGTGCCCTTTGGGGAGTTCATCCCCCCCCTGTTTCGCTGGTTTACCGAGCTTCTCGATATTCCCCTGGGTGACTTCGGGCGCGGCCCGCTGGGCCAGGCCAGCTTTGTCTGGCATGGCGAGCGGATTGCCCCCAATATTTGCTACGAAGACTTGTTTGGTGACGAAATCGCAGCGCAGTTTCGCGTGCCCGAGACAGCGCCCACGGTGCTGCTCAATCTGAGCAACATTGGCTGGTTCGGCACGGGGCTGGCCATCGACCAGCATCTCACGATCAGCCGCATGCGGACACTGGAATTCGACCGACCCATGGTGCGCGCCACCAACACCGGCGCTACGGCGGTCATCGACCATCGCGGTGTGGTGACGCACCGTCTCGCCCGTGCGACACGTGGCGCGCTGTACGCAAGCGTGCAGGGGCAGGGCGGTGCGATAACGCCCTTTGCCTGGTGGGCGGCGCGCTGGCGTTTGCAGCCCTTGTGGATTTTGGGGGCTATCTGCGTGTTGGTCGCATTCCTTGTGCGTGGTAACCGCGCAAGAAGAAGCCGCAAAGCGTCTCTACAATCGGGGCTAGACGTATCCATCTAAAAATGCACTTATTGCCTGACTTGGCGCCGTGGCTCCGGGCGACGCAGTCCCGCCAGGCGAAGGGCACCCCTACCGAACGAAGGCCTTGCCTGCGCAGGCCTGGAGCACGATTTTCATGGCAGATTCCTTTTCGTACGAGCAACTGATCGCCTCCGGCGAGGGGCGGCTTTTTTCGCCCGAAAGCGGGCGCCTGCCGCTGCCGCCCATGCTGATGTTCGATCGCATCACGCATATTGACAGCGAAGGTGGCGCGCACGGCCTGGGTCTGATTCGCGCTGAACTCGACGTGCGGCCCGACTTGTGGTTCTTTGCCTGCCATTTCCAGGGCGATCCGGTGATGCCCGGCTGCCTGGGTCTGGACGCCATGTGGCAACTGATTGGTTTCTACCTGACGTGGCTGCAATTGCCGGGAAAAGGCCGTGCGCTGGGCGCGGGCGAGGTGAAGTTCACGGGCGAGGTGGGGCCTGACGTCAAATTGGTCACCTACGAAATCAATATCAAACGGGTCATCAAGCGCAAGCTGGTGATGGCCATTGGCGACGCCCGCCTGTTGGCGGATGGCCAGGAAATTTACGTGGCAAGCGACCTGCGTGTCGGCCTGTTCAAGAAGGACGACGCCTCGGTGGGTGCCCCAGCGACAGGAGAGACTCCATGAAACGGGTGGTGATCACGGGCACGGGCATCGTCTCGTGTATTGGCAATGACCAGGAGGCAGTGACTGCATCGCTGCGCGAAGGAAAATCCGGTATCCGCGCTATGCCGGAGTTCACCGAATTCGGCCTGCGCAGCCAGGTGGCGGGCGTGCCGCAGATTGATCTGGATGCGCTCATCGACCGCAAGCAGCGCCGCTTCATGGGCGATGCCGCGGCCTACGCCTATGTGTCCCTCAAGAATGCCATTGCAGAGGCGGGGCTCACGCCCGCGCAGGTGTCGCATCCCCGCACCGGCCTCATCATGGGCTCTGGCGGCGGCTCGCCGGCCAACCAGATTGAGGCGGCCGACACGCTGCGCAGCAAAGGTATTCGCCGCGTCGGGCCTTACCAGGTGACGCGCTGCATGGGTTCGACCGTGTCGGCCAACCTGTCGACGGCGTTCGCCATTAAAGGCGTCAATTTCTCGATCACCTCGGCTTGCAGCACCTCTGCCCATTGCGTGGGCATGGCAGCGCAGCAGATTGCTTTTGGCTTGCAGGATGTGATGTTCGCAGGTGGCGGCGAGGAGCTCTCCTGGGGCCTGGCACTGCTGTTTGACGGCATGGGGGCCATGTCCAGCAAATTCAACGACACGCCCGAGAAGGCCTCGCGTCCTTACGACACCGACCGCGACGGCTTTGTGATTGCTGGGGGCGGCGGCGCGCTGGTGCTGGAAAGCCTGGAGCACGCCCAGGCGCGCGGCGCCCACATCTTCGCCGAGCTCGTGGGCTTTGGCCTGTCGTCCGACGGCGAAGACATGGTCGCCCCTTCCGGCGAAGGCGCCATTGCGTGCATGCGCCAGGCCATCGCTAACGCGGGTGGCGGCCCTATTGACTATGTGAACATGCATGGCACCTCCACTCCCGTGGGGGATGTACCCGAACTGCGGGCGCTGCGCGAAGTCTTTGGCGATGCAGTGCCACCGTTTTCTTCGACCAAGTCGCTCACCGGCCACTCCCAAGGAGCGACGGGCGTGCAAGAGGCGATTTACTGCCTGTACATGCTGCAAGGCGGCTTCATCGCCGGTTCGGCGAACATCGAGAACCTGGACCCAGCGGCTGAAGGCATGCCGATCGTGCGCGTGTCGCGCGATGCGCCGCTCACCACCGTGTTGTCCAACAGCTTTGGCTTTGGCGGCACCAACGCCAGCCTGGTGCTGCGCCGCTGGGACGGCGCCTAAGACCTACAGCGCTCCTGTCGCGCCTGCAATCCCAGCGGCCGTAAAATCGTGGGTTTGGCGCGCCGCTTTGGCGTGCTGCGGGCATCGCCCGGCTTACTCTGGCGTGGTTGATTCCGCGCAGGACGCCCCATGTTGACCTTCCAGCAAATCATTCTCAAGCTCCAGTCTTACTGGGACGCGCAAGGCTGCGCGCTTTTACAGCCCTACGACATGGAAGTGGGTGCTGGTACTTCGCATACCGCTACATTTTTAAGAGCAATCGGCCCTGAACCCTGGAAGGCGGCCTACGTGCAGCCCAGCCGCCGCCCCAAGGACGGCCGCTACGGCGAGAACCCCAACCGGCTGCAGCACTACTACCAGTACCAGGTGGTCTTGAAGCCTGCGCCGAGCAACATCCTTGAGCTGTACCTTGGCTCGCTTCAGGCACTGGGCTTTGATCTGAAGAAGAACGACATCCGTTTTGTGGAAGACGACTGGGAAAACCCCACGCTGGGCGCATGGGGCCTGGGCTGGGAGGTCTGGCTCAACGGCATGGAGGTGACGCAGTTCACCTACTTCCAGCAGGTCGGCGGCATCGACTGCAAGCCCGCCACGGGCGAGATCACCTACGGTCTGGAGCGCCTGGCCATGTACCTGCAGGGCGTGGACAACGTTTACAACCTGACCTGGACCGAAGGCGCTGATGGTTCAAAGCTGACCTATGGCGACGTCTACAAGCAAAACGAGGTGGAGCAGTCCACCTACAACTTCGAGCACAGTGATGCCGATTTTCTGTTCACGGCCTTCAACGCCCATGAAAAGCAGGCGAAGCACCTGATGGAGCAGCGGCTGGCGCTGCCCGCCTACGAGCAAGTGCTCAAGGCCGCGCACAGCTTCAACCTGCTGGACGCACGTGGCGCCATTTCGGTAACCGAGCGTGCCGCGTACATCGGCCGCATCCGTAACCTGGCCCGTGCCGTGGCCCAAAGCTATTACGAGAGCCGCGAGCGCCTGGGCTTCCCCTTGGCGCCGCGCGAATGGGTTGCGCAAATGACCCAGAAGGCCGCCTGAGGCCGGAGCCCACTTCATGACAACGAAAAATCTACTCGTCGAGCTCTTCGTCGAAGAGCTGCCCCCCAAAGCGCTGCAAAAACTGGGCGATGCCTTTGCCGGCGTGCTGTGTGAGCAACTCAAGGCCCAGGGCCTGGCGACCGCGGATTCGGTGCTCACACCATTCGCCTCGCCGCGCCGCCTGGCCGCGCAGGTGACCGCCGTGGCCGGCAAGGCCGCCGACAAGGCCGTGCGCCAAAAGCTCATGCCCGTCAGCGTGGGGCTGGACGCCGCTGGCACCGCCACGCCTGCGCTGCTGAAAAAGCTGCAAGCCCTGGGCGTGCAGGTATCTGACCCGGCTGCTGCGGTCGCTCTTCTCCAACGCGCGCAAGACGGCAAGGCCGAGGCCTTGTTCTACGACAGCGTGCTGCCCGGCGCTACGCTGCAGGAGGGGCTGCAAAAGGCGCTGCACGAGGCCATCGCCAAGCTTCCCATTCCCAAGGTCATGACCTACCAGTTGGAGACCGACTGCGAACTCCCCGGCTGGAGCAGCGTGCAGTTCGTGCGCCCCGCCCATGGGTTGGTGGCGCTGCACGGCAGCGACGTGGTGCCGGTCAAGGCGCTGGGGCTCACGGCGGGCAACCGTACGCAGGGCCACCGGTTTGAGGCGGCTGTCTCGCCCGTGGTGCTCAGGATTGCGGACAGCTATGCCCAGCAACTGCGCGATGAAGGCGCCGTCATTGCCAGCTTCGCCGAGCGCCGCGCCGAGATCGCGCGCCAGCTGGCTGCTGCAGCCGCAAAAGTGGGCAACGGCGCCCATGCCATTGAGGACGATGCCCTGCTCGACGAAGTCACTGCGCTGGTCGAGCGCCCCAATGTGCTGGTGTGCTCGTTCGAGCAGGAGTTTCTTGGCGTGCCGCAGGAATGCCTCATCCTCACGATGAAGGCCAACCAGAAGTACTTCCCGCTGCTGGACGCGGCCGACAAGTTGACCAACCGGTTCCTGGTGGTCAGCAACATCACCCCGGATGACCCAAGCCTGGTGATCGGCGGCAACGAGCGCGTGGTGCGCCCTCGCCTGGCGGACGCCAAGTTCTTCTTTGACCAGGACCGCAAGAAGACCTTGGCCTCGCGCGTCGAAGGCCTCGGCAAGGTGGTCTACCACAACAAGCTCGGTACCCAGGGTGAGCGCGTGGAGCGCGTGCGTGCCATTGCCCAGGCCATTGCCCATCAATTGGGCGATAGCGCACTGGTGCAACAGGCCGACCAGGCCGCATTGCTGGCCAAGACCGACCTCGTCACCGATATGGTGGGCGAGTTCCCCGAGCTGCAGGGCACCATGGGCCGCTACTACGCGCTCAACGATGGCCTGAGCGAAACGGTGGCGGACGCCATCGAAGACCACTACAAGCCGCGTTTTTCCGGCGACACCCTGCCGCGGAGCACTGTCGGTGTGGCGGTGGCGCTGGCCGACAAGCTGGAAACCCTGGTGGGCATGTTCGGCATTGGCAACCTGCCGACAGGCGACCGCGATCCGTTTGCGCTGCGCCGGCATGCGCTGGGCGTGATCCGCATGCTGGTGGAGAAGAATCTGTCGCTGGATCTGAATGCGCTGCTTGCCAGTACGGTACCTGCCTTTGGCGACAAGATCACGGATGCTGCACCGCAGGTGGCGGATTTCATCTACGACCGCCTGGCCGGCAACCTGCGCGAGCAGGGTTACAGCGCGCAAGAGGTCGATGCCGTGCTGGCCCTGCGCCCGCAGCGCCTGGCGCTGGTGGAAAAGCAGCTTGCTGCCGTGCGCGCTTTCGCTGCGCTTCCCGAAAGCCCGGCGCTGGCTGCCGCCAACAAGCGCGTCGCCAATATCCTCAAGAAGGCCGGCGACGTCGATCCGCATGTCAACCCCGAGCTGCTGCAAGAAGCGGCCGAGCAGGATCTGTACGCCGCCCTGCAGCGTTTCGTCCCCGAAGCCAATGCCCAGTTCGAGGCGGGCGATTTCACTGCGTCGTTGCAAACCCTGGCGGTGCTGCGTGCGCCGGTAGACGCCTTCTTTGACGATGTCATGGTCAACGCCGAGCAACTCGACCTGCGCCTGAATCGCCAGGGTCTTCTCAAAAGCCTGCACCTGGCGATGAACCGCGTGGCCGACCTTTCCCGCTTGGCGGTATGAGCGCGGGCGCAGTGCCCCAGCCGCCGCGCGCTAGGGACGGGCGCCAGGCAGGGGTTGTCCTGGCGTTTGGGCCGCCCGCCCTGCTCGCTGCCGTACGGGCGTGGCTCGAATGGCTGGACGGCCGGCACGCGCCGGGCCCCGCGTTTGCCATTGCGCCGCTGCCGTCGTCGCCCTCGGCCTTGGCGCTGTTCCTGCCCTGGTTGCTTGCCGGCGTGGCGCTGGCGCTGATCGCCGGCCTGCTGTGGCTGTGGTGGCGACGCGGTGGCGCGCGGGCGGTGCGGCGGGTGCTGGTCGCTTTGTGGGTGCTGTTGTGGCTGGGCGGCGCGGGAGCGCTGTGGGTGTCGCACGCCAATACCGAGCAGTGCGCGCCGCTGCCCGCAGCCCAGGCGCGCGTGCTCGGGTTGCGCCCGCGCCCGCCCACGCTGCACCAGTTGGGGGGCAGCGAAGTGGTGCTGGAGGTGTCTTCTCTGGCCGGAGCGCAGCTCGTGCGCATTAACGACGAGGGCGTTGCGCTCTGGCACCCTGGGCAACGCCTGCGCGTGGTGCTGGCGCACGGCCGGTTCTACGGCCTGTACCTGACGGGCTGGGAAGCCGCAGAGACGGCAGAGACGCCCCCCGCCGTCCAATAGCCGGATAATCAGCCGCATGAAACTCGTGATTCTTGATCGCGACGGCACCCTCAACGTGCCGCTTGCTGGCGACGATTTTGTCGCAACGCCGGACGACTGGCAGCCGCTTCCCGGTGCGCTGGAGGCGGTGGCGCGCATCAACCGGCTGGGCTGGCATGCCGTGGTGGCGACCAACCAGCCGGGGCTTGGGCGGGGTCTTTTCGACGTTGCCACGCTGAACGCGGTGCATGCCAAGATACACCGGTTGCTCTCGGCCGCTGGGGGCCGTATCGACGCGGTGTTCTACTGTCCGCACGCGCCAGGCGAAGCGTGCAGTTGCCGCAAGCCGGCGCCTGGTTTGTTCGAGCAGATTTGCGAGCGCTATGGCCTGGCCCCCGCCGAAGTGCTGGTGGTGGGCGACAGTGCCGATCACCTGCAGGCTGGTGCTGCCATTGGCGCGCAGCTGCATCTGCTGCGCAGCGGCGCCGAGCCGTCAGGCGACATGCCGCCGGTGCTGCGTACGCACCAGGACCTCTCGGCTTTCGCTGATTACTTGGCGCGCGAGGCGGAAAGTGACGCCGAGCCAGCCATGGTGCAAATCGCCTGAAGGTGCTGGCTCTCGGGCCCGATGGCAAGACCGCTGTCCATGCAGACCCTGATCCAGTTGGCGTTTGACTTCTTTGCGCCAGCGCCGCTGGCTGTACCAGGTGAGGCGCCGAAAAAATTCAAACGAAATAGGCCTCTAGCGCTTATTCCAAAAGCGGTTGCAGCTCCTGAATTGGAAGCTAAGAGGTCGCGGGAGCACGGCGCGGAGCTGTTTGCGCCCCTGGTGTTTCGGCACCCGCAGGCGCGCCGGGAGCTGCGCCTGGGCGACGCCGTGGTGGCGTATGCGCTGGTGCGTGCGCGCCGCCGCAGCATCGGCTTCACGGTGGGTGCGCAAGGCCTGTCGGTGCGCGCACCGCACGCTGTCACACTGGGCGCCATCGATGCGGCGCTGCAGGAAAAGGCCGGCTGGATACTGCGCAAGCTTGCCGAGACACGCGAGCGCGCCGCGCTCCAGGACGAGGCGCGCATCGTCTGGCGCGATGGGGTGTGCCTGCCATGGCTGGGCCAGTCGCTGTGCGTGCAGCTCGATGGTGCTGCTCCGATGGGTGGGCGGCTCGTCGCTGCTCCAGGAGGCATGCCGACGCTGCAATTGGGGTTGCCTGCAAGTGCCAGCCCCCAGCAGATCCGTGATGCGGCTGGGGCCTGGCTCGGGCGTGCAGCGCGCGCGCACTTCAGCGAGCGGCTCGATCATTTCGCACCGCGCATGGGCGTGCGCTGGCAGCGCCTGGCGCTCACCAACGCGCGCACGCGCTGGGGCAGCGCGCGCAGCGACGGCTCCATCCGGCTGAACTGGCGCTTGATGCACTTCGCACCCGAAGTGCTCGACTACGTCGTGGTGCATGAGCTCGCACACCTGCGCGTCATGGACCACAGCCCGCGCTTCTGGGCCGAAGTGGGCGCAGTCTTGCCCGATTACGCGCAGTTGCGCAGGCGCCTGCGCGAGGAGACTGCGCCGAGCTGGGAAGATGACTGAGCGTCTAAGAACGTGTTTACGATCTCCCAGCGGCTCCTGCGAGATCGTAAACACGTTCTAAGGGCCATGCCTTTCAACGTCTTTGATCCCCCCGTTCCCGTAAGCTCGCAGAGCCTAAAGAAACCGGGAGAAGATCATCTGGCAGGTTGTTGTTGAGAAGTACGAGCAGCAGGCGCCAGCTGCGGTGATGACACACCTGGCGCTGGATCGGGCGCTGCCTGCGCAATGGATAGACGAAGTGTTCGATCAACATCGCCAGCGCCAATATCCACGCGAGTTGCTGTTCTCCAGCGTTGTGGAGCTGATGACGTTGGTCACGCTGGGGCTGCGGCCCTCGCTGCATGCGGCCGCGCGCAAGATGGCTGATCGCCTGCCGGTGTCGTTGGCGGCGCTGTACGCCAAGGTCAAACGCAC
The DNA here is from genome assembly GCF_059424465.1 of Simplicispira sp. GW247-4R2A. NCBI lineage: Bacteria > Pseudomonadati > Pseudomonadota > Betaproteobacteria > Burkholderiales > Comamonadaceae > Simplicispira > Simplicispira sp. GW247-4R2A. Next base: position 141,222 of record NZ_JBWKZM010000008.1, read on the forward strand.
GGAACCGGCCCTGCTGCGGGCCTTGGTGCGGGGCAGTGCCCAGCGCTTGGCGCCGGTGACCACTGGCCTGAACAACCAACCCAGCCTACCGGGCTGGCAGTTGCGCATTTTCGATGGCAACCACCTGCCCGCCAGCGACAAGCGTCTGGCGCCACTGCGCGGCTTGCGCGGCGCCGCCTTGCCGGGGCATACGGTGGTGGTCTATGACCCGGACAGCGCGCTGGTGTGCGACATCGTGGCCTGTGAGGATGCCTATCAAAGCGAGCGCATCGGTGCGGCTGAACTCATTGACAGCGCGCAAGCGGGCCAGGTCTGGATCGGAGACCGGCATTTCTGTACGCAGCCCCTGCTGTGCGGGCTGCAACAGCGTGCAGCGGGCTTCATTGTTCGCGAGCACACCAACCACCCCAGGCTGCAGGCAAGGGGCTGCTGGGGGGAGTACAGCACCATCCCTACTGGCCGGGTTCGCCAGCAGCACATTGTGTTGGCAGCAGGTGAGCAA
>NZ_JBWKZM010000009.1:0-132023 GCF_059424465.1 Simplicispira sp. GW247-4R2A
GGGCAAGGGGTGGCGGAGCTGGCGGCGGCGTTTACCCTGTCGATTGAGATGGGCGCGCGGCTCGAAGACGTGGCCGGCACCATCCATGCCCACCCCACGCTGGGCGAAGCGGTGCAGGAAGCGGCGCTGCGGGCGCTGGGGCACGCGGTGCATATTTGAAGCACCCCCCTGTGCGGCTGCGCCGCTTCCCCCCGCTCTCGCATCGCTGCGCGCTGCGGGCAGGGGGACGCCACCGGTGCGGCGGGGCGGCCCTTGCACGGTGGCCCTGGCCTGGGCCGTGCCGGTTTCCATCGGCGTGCGCAATGCGTGCACCTAAAACGGGGGAGCACGCCGAAGAAATGAGTCTTTGGGTCCGCTAAGCTCTCGCCCATGCAAATCTACCGTGCTGCCCTGTTGCGGTTTTCCGACGATGGTCGGGCCATTTACGACGAAGACGGCCTGCTCGCCATGGCCCCCGATGCCGAGGGCCGCCAGCGCGTGCAGGCCGCTGGTGCCTGGCAGGCACTGCACCGCCAGTTCGCCGGCCATCCGGTCACGCACCTGCCTGGCCGCATCATCGCGCCGGGTTTCGTGGACATGCACATCCACTTCCCGCAGACCGACATCATCGGCTCGCCCGCCGAGGGCCTGCTGCCCTGGCTGGAGCAGTACACCTTTCCCGAAGAGAGCCGCTTTCACATGGACGCGCATGGCGCGCAGGTGGCTGAATTCTTCGTCGATGAACTGCTGCGCAACGGCGTGACCACCGCGCTGGCCTTTGCCACCTCGCACCCGCAGTCGGTGGATGCGTTGATGGCCGAGGCGCAGCGCCGCAGCCTGCGCCTTATCTGCGGCAAGGTGCTGCAAGACCGCCACTCGCCCGACGGCGTGCGCGACGCCACCGAGCAAAGCCTGCTGGATTCCGAAGACTTGATCCGCCGCTGGCATGGCGTGGACCGGCTGGGCTACGCCATCACGCCGCGCTTTGCGCCCACCAGCACCACCGAGCAACTGCGCGGCGCGGGCGAGTTGGCGGCGCGCCACCCTAGCGTGTGGATTCAATCGCACGTGGCAGAAAATCTGGACGAAGTGCGCTGGGTGCGCGAGCTGTTCCCTCGCTCGCGCAGCTACCTGGCGGTGTACGACGGCTTCGGCCTGATGCGCGAGCGGGCCGTGTACGCGCACTGCATCCACCTCGACGAGGTCGACCGCGCGCTGATGCGCGAGCGCCGGACGGCAGCGGCGGTCTGCCCGACGAGCAACCTGTTCCTCGGCAGCGGCTTCTTCGACTTCGCGCGGGCCGACGCCGCCGGTTTCCGCTACGGCCTGGCGAGCGACGTGGGCGGCGGCACGAGCTTTTCGCCCTTCCAGACCATGATGGCGGCCTACTATGTGGGGCGCACGGCGGTGGAAGGCGTCCTGCCCAAGCAGGGCGTGTCGCTGCCGCCATCCACGCTGTGGTGGCGCCACACGGCGGGTGCGGCGCAGGCGCTGGGCCTGGGTGGCGTGATCGGCAACCTGCAGCCCGGCTGCGAGGGCGATTTCGTCGTGCTCAACCCGCAGGCCACGCCGCTCCTGGCGCGCCGCACGGCGCAGGCGTGCAACCTGGAAGAGCTGCTTTTCGCGATGATCGTGCTCGGCGACGACAGGCTGATTGAAAGCACAGTGATTTCTCAAGCAAAATAGGGCTCTAGCGCATATTCCATAAGCGCATACAGCTATCGAAACCATAGTGCCTGCCAAGGACGTGGCGTCCTGGGTTGCAAGCTGGCTTCAGAAAGGCGCCGAGAATCGCCGCCATGCGGCGTTGCAAATCCGCGCGATAGCTGCGGCTATCGCTGTGGTTTGCGCCTTGCCTGACGACGATTTCGACCCCTTTCCTTTTTCAGTCAACTTCCAACCCAGGACACCTGCGATGAGCATCAAAAGCGACAAATGGATTCGCCGCATGGCGGAGCAGACCGGTATGATCGAGCCCTTCGAGCCCGGACAGGTGCGCGAAGTAGCGGGCCAGAAAATCATCAGCTACGGCACCAGCAGCTATGGCTACGACATCCGCTGCGCGCCCGAATTCAAGGTTTTCACCAACATCCACAGCACGGTGGTGGACCCGAAAAACTTCGACGAGAAAAGCTTTGTCGACTTCCATGGCGAGAGCTGCATCATCCCGCCCAACAGCTTTGCGCTGGCGCGCACCATGGAGTACTTCCGCATTCCGCGCAATGTGCTGACCATCTGCCTGGGCAAGAGCACCTACGCGCGCTGCGGCATCATCGTCAACGTCACCCCTTTCGAGCCCGAATGGGAAGGCTATGTGACGCTGGAGTTCTCCAACACCACGCCGCTGCCGGCGCGCATCTATGCGGGCGAGGGCTGCGCCCAGGTGCTGTTTTTCGAGAGCGACGAGGTCTGCGAGACCAGCTACAAAGACCGCGGCGGCAAGTACCAGGGCCAGGTGGGCGTGACGCTGCCCAAGGCGTGATCGCCCTCGGCCCCTGTGCCGGCACCTGCACGGATGAGGCACACCATAATGGCGCCGCAGCCGGGCGCCGCTCGCTAGTGTCCTGAGTTGGAAATTCGTTTCATAAAGACGTCGAGAATCACCCCCATGCTGCGTTGCAAATCCTCGCGATAGCGATGGCTATCGCTGTGGTTTGCGCCTGGCCTGGAGACGATTTCGACATCTTTATTTCATCAACGAACTTCCAACTCAGGACACTAAGGAGCCGCATATGCGATGGGAAGGCAACAGAGAATCCGACAACGTCGAAGACCGGCGCGACGGCGGTGGGGGCGTGCCGGGGTTTGGCGGGCGCAGCATTGGCATTGGCACCATCGTGGTGGCGCTCCTTGGCGGCTGGGTGCTGGGCATCAACCCGCTGACCATCCTGGGGCTGCTCAGCGGCGGCAGCCCGGCGCAGGTGCAGCAGGCGCCTGCCAGGCACCCGCCCGCGGACGACAAGATGGCGCGCTTCGTCTCCACCGTGCTGGCCGATACCGAAGATGTCTGGACCGATGTTTTCCGCCAGCAGGGCGGCACGTACCAGAAGCCGCATCTGGTGCTGTTTCGCGGCGCCACGCCCACGGCCTGCGGCACCGGGCAGTCGGCCATGGGGCCGTTTTACTGTCCTGCGGACCGCAAGGTATACATCGACCTCGGGTTTTACGAAACGCTCAAGAACCGGCTCGGCGCACCGGGTGACTTTGCCCAGGCGTATGTGATTGCGCATGAGGTTGGCCACCACGTGCAGAACCTGCTCGGCATCAGCCAAAAGATGGATCAGGCACGTGGCCGGGTTTCGCAGGCCGATTACAACCGGCTGTCGGTGCGGCTTGAGCTCCAGGCCGACTGCTTTGCCGGGGTCTGGGCCAACCATGCCCAGCAGGCGCGCCAGATCCTGGAGCAGGGCGATGTCGAAGAGGCCATGAACGCGGCCGCGAAGATTGGCGACGATGCCTTGCAGCGCGCCGGTGGCGGTGCGGTGGTGCCTGAGAGCTTTACCCACGGCACCAGCGCACAGCGCCAGCACTGGTTCGATACGGGGCTGCAAAGCGGCAGCCTTCAGCGTTGCGACACCTTCTCGGCGCGCGCTCTGTAGCCCCTGCGGGAGGCGGCGCTGGCCTCCTGCGACTCACGGTGCGACAATAGCGGGCTTAGGCAACGCTGAACAAGCCCCTCGCGCACGGCGCATCCCTGGCTCGGGACGGTCTGCGGCGTTGCAAACCCTCGCGATAGCTGCGGCTATCGCTGTGGTTTGCGCCTTGCAGCCCATCCCGATCCAGGGCGCGCTGCATCGCGCAAGCTTATTCAGCGTCGCCTTAATGACCAGTTTGACCAGTTCCTTTTCCAATCTTTCGCTGGCCGAGCCGCTGGCGCGCGCCGTGGCCGAAATGGGCTACGAGTCCATGACCCCTATCCAGGAGCAGGCCATTCCGGTGGTTCTGACGGGCCAGGATGTGATGGGCGCCGCCCAGACCGGCACCGGCAAGACGGCGGCGTTCTCGCTGCCGCTCCTGCAGCGCCTGCTCAAGCACGAAAGCAGTTCCACCTCGCCCGCGCGCCACCCGGTGCGCGCCCTGGTGCTTCTGCCGACGCGAGAACTGGCCGACCAGGTCGCGCAGCAGGTCGCGCTGTACGCCAAGTACACCAAGCTGCGCAGCACCGTGGTGTTTGGCGGCATCGACATGAAGCCGCAGACGCTGGAGCTGAAAAAGGGCGTTGAAATCCTGGTTGCCACGCCGGGCCGCCTGCTGGACCATATCGAAGCCAAGAACGCGGTGCTCAACCAGGTCGAATACGTGGTGCTCGATGAGGCCGACCGTATGCTCGACATCGGCTTCCTGCCCGATCTGCAGCGCATCCTCTCGTACCTGCCCAAGCAGCGCACCACGCTCTTGTTCAGCGCCACGTTCTCGCCCGAGATCAAGCGCCTGGCGGGCAGCTACCTGCAAAACCCGGTCACCATCGAAGTGGCGCGGCCCAACGAGACGGCCTCCACCGTCGAGCAGCATTTCTACAGCGCGGGCGACGAGGACAAACGCCGCGCCATCCACCAGGTGCTCAAGAGCCGGGGCATCAAGCAGGCGTTCATCTTTGTGAACAGCAAGCTCGGCTGCGCGCGCCTGGCCCGCAGCCTGGAGCGCGAAGGCCTCAAGACCACGGCGCTGCATGGCGACAAGAGCCAGGACGAACGCTTGAAGGCGCTTGAAGCGTTCAAGAGCGGCGAAGTCGATCTGTTGGTCTGCACCGACGTGGCCGCGCGCGGCCTGGACATCAAGGACGTCCCGGCGGTTTTCAACTTCGACGTGCCGTTCAACGCCGAAGACTATGTCCACCGCATCGGCCGTACGGGCCGCGCCGGTGCCTCGGGCCTCGCCGTCACGCTGGTTTCGGGCAGCGACGCGCGCCTGGTGGCCGACATCGAAAAACTGCTCAAGACCAAGATCGAGATCGAAGCGCTGGAATACGACGAAGAGCGCCCGCGCGGCCATTTCAACGACGGCCGGCGCGTCTGGCAGGAGGGGGAGGGGCGCCATGCCGCGCCCCGCGCCCCACGTGGCGAGCGTCCCGAGCGGTTCGAGCGGCCGGAGCGTGCGCGCAGCGGCTTCCGTCCTGCGCCGGTATCGCGCGACCCATTTTTCGATAAACCCTACGAAGCTCCGCAGACGGACGCGGCCCCAGGCTGGGAGGCCACCGTACGCCCGGCGCGCAGCGGTGCCTCTCCCAATATCAAGCCCCGGCGCAAGGTGGCGGCGCTGTTCAAGGCGCCTGCGCCTGAAGCGGCGCAGGCTTGCGAGCCTGAATTTCAAGAGAAATTGGCCTCTAGCGCTTGATCTACAAGCGTATCCAGCTATTTTTTAAATAGCATTTTCAGCCTGGTTTCTGCGCCTGCGGGCACGCCACCTGCAGCCACTCGCGTTGCGCCAGGGTCTCGCCGAAACGCACCGCGCTCAGGCATCCCCCCCACACGCAGCCGGTGTCCAGCCCCAGCAGGTCAGGGCGATCGAGCTTGCCCAGTGTGGACCAGTGACCAAACGTGACGAGCTGGCCTGCGGTGCGCCGCCCGGGCAGCTCGAACCAGGGCAGCAGCCCTGATGGCGGCTCGGTCGCCGATTCGTTGCTGGAAAAATCCATGGCGCCATCGGGGGTGCAAAAGCGCAGGCGCGTCAAGCCGTTGACGATGGCGCGCAGGCGCTCGCTGCCTTGCAGCGCGTCGCTCCAGCGGGCCGGCGTATTGCCGTACATGGCCCGCAGGAACAGCGCGTAATCCGGCTCCCGCAGCGCTGCCTGCACTTCGCCTGCCAGCGCCACGGTGTGTTCGGCGCTCCATTGCGGCAGCACGCCGGCATGCACGGCCAGCAAGGTCTCGCCGCCATGCGGGTGCAGGCGCGCCAATGGCTGCGCCCGCAGCCAGTCGAGCAGAAGCGGGCGATCAGGTGCGTTGAGAATGGCGTTCAGCGTGTCGCGCCGCCCCGGCGCACGGGCCCCGGCAGCGACGGCAAGCAGGTGCAGATCGTGGTTGCCCAGTAGGCACAAGAGCGCGCCATCGGCCGCCACACAGCGGCGCAGTACGGCAAGCGAATCGGGCCCCCGGTTCACCAGATCGCCCTGCAGCAGGGCGGTGTCGCGGCTGGCTGAGAATCCAATATGCGCCAGCAGGCGCTCGAATGCGCCGTCGCAGCCTTGCAGGTCGCCAATACAGTACAGTGCCATCGTGTCGTTGTTTCTTTTGGATTCATGAATTTTCTCCTCATCGCGCTGTTGACGCTGCTCAACGGCGCTTTTGCGATGTCGGAGCTGGCGCTCGCGTCCAGTCGCAAAGCCAGGCTGACCGCCATGGCGCAAGCTGGCGACAAGGGTGCCCAGGCGGCGCTGGCGCTGCTTGAGAACCCCACCCAGTTTCTCTCTTCCGTCCAGGTGGGGATCACCTCCATCGGCATGATCAACGGCATTCTCGGGGAAGCCGCGTTCAGCGAAGCCTTGGCACTCAAACTGATGGGATTGGGCATGACTGCCGGCGCGGCCGGCATTTCTGCCACGGCCATTGTGGTCACGGTCATCACGTTCATCACGATTGTGTTTGGCGAACTGGTGCCCAAGCGCATTGGCCAGCTCTACCCTGAAGCCGTCTCGCGTGCCATGGCTCGCCCCATGACCTGGCTGGCGCGCGTGGCGCGGCCCTTCGTGCGCCTGCTGTCGCTTTCGACGCAAGGGGTGCTCGCGTTGCTGCGTGTGAACAACGAGGCCGGCCGTGCCGTCACGGAAGAGGAAATCAGCGCCAGCCTGGCCGAAGGGCGCGATGCGGGCGTCATCGAGCACCACGAGCACCAGATGGTGCAAAACGTGTTCCATCTGGACGATAGGCCCCTGACATCGCTCATGGTGCCGCGCGGCGACGTCGATTGGCTGGATGCCAGCAATACCGTTGCGCAAGCCCTGCAGCATGCAAGCGCAGCAGGAGAAAAAGGCGCCCATTCCTGGTACCCCGTGTGCCGTGGATCACTGGACGATGTGGTGGGCGTTGTCAGCGTGGCGCGATTGCTTGAATTGGGCTGGCAGGCGCCGGGCGAGATTGGTGAATATACCCAGCCAGCGTCCTATTTGCCCGAAACCCTGACGGGAATGGAATTGCTGGAGCAATTTCGCACCCGCCTCGGGCGTCTGGTGTTTGTTGTGGACGAGTATGGCGTGGTGCAGGGGATCATGACGCCACGGGATTTACTCGAAGCGATTACGGGCGAATTGCAGCCGGATGTGGATATGGACGCCTGGGCCGTGGTGCAGGACGATGGCAGCTGGCTGCTGGAAGGCCAAATACCGATACCGGAACTCAAGGCGCGGCTCGACATCGAAGAACTTCCCGACGAGGATCGTGGGCGATACAACACGCTGGCAGGATTATTGATAGCCGAATGGGGGAACCTACCTGACGTTGGGCAAACCATTGCCTGTGCCGGCTGGCTATTTGAGGTGTTGGCGATGGAGGGGCGCCGAATCGACCGCGTGCGGGCACGCAGGCAATTGCCTGAATTTGCAGATGAGGCGATTGAAGCCGATTGATCTGATGGAATTTTGCTGCAACGAGGATGAAAACCTCTCGATCGTATCCATTCACATCAGTGCACCATGCTAGTGCATCGCGATGAGAATGCAGCGCCGCCCCGAAATGAATTGGTAATTGCTAGGGTGAATTCCTGCAAAGGCCAATATTTTTTTCTATAATCAAAGCTCCTCCACCCAAATCGTTAGAAGCACCATGCCAAGTTACAAAGAACTCGTGAAGCAGCGCGAAGCCCTGGAACAACAAATTCAGCAAGCCCGTCAACTGGAGTTGGCCGGTGCGGTTTCCCAGGTTCGGGCGTTGGTAGCCGAGTTTGGTTTGACCGCACAGGACGTATTCCCCTCAGGCCGCGCACGCAGTTCCAGCAGCGGCTCCAAAGTAGCTCCCAAATACCGCAATCCCGCCACGGGCCAGACCTGGACCGGCCGCGGCAAGCCACCGCGCTGGATTCAGGACCAGAACCGCGAGCAATTCGCCATTTAAGAAAACCCGCTTCGGCGGGTTTTCTTATGCCCTGGCTGCACACTCGGACAACTTCTTCCGAATAGGCATGTGCAGCATTCACTTCGATGAGATCTTCCCCCTCTCCACTGCAGTTGTGGCCTTAATTGCTGCTTTCTTGCGCAGAGATGCCAGGCGGTTAGCCGTGACCTCCCCCTAATGCAAGTAGCAGGCCATGCAAGGTAGGCGCTGGGTGTGCATCGCCGTAGGGAAATAGCATATAGCGCTTGATTTGCATCACGATTGAACGAGAAGGCCGTCCACCTCTCCTGGAAAACCGTCGATAGTCGCTTTGTCGCGGTTTTCTATCCACTGGAGGGGTTTGATGAAACTAAGCAATTTGCCCATAGGCCGCCGTTTGGGCTTGGGATTTGGGCTTTTGCTGGTGCTGATGCTCATCGGCAATGGAGCTGCGGTGGTGGAGTTCTCTGCTGCGGGCAAGGCCAACAGCCGCATCATTGAGCAAGATTGGGTCAAGGCCGACGCCGCCAGCACCATCAATGCCGCTGCTCAGGCCAACGCCAAACGCACCTTGGAATTGCTGGTGTCATCCCGTCCGGAGCAACAGACGCAGATCGGTGAGGCCATTGCCAAAAACAAAAAAACCATTGATGAGGCACTGCTTACGCTGGAGAAGTTGGTTCAGTTGCCGGAAGGCAAATTATTGCTGGCGGAGATCAAGGAAAAGCGCGGTCAATACGTTCAGTCTTTCACCAAGGTGGCTGCCTTGGTGGGGCAGGGCCAGCACGACGAAGCCGTGCAGTTGATGAATGGGGAAACCTTGCAGGCCATTGAAACCCTGCAAACCTCGATTGCCGGCCTGGCCGCATTGCAAAAGCGGATTGTCGTTGCCAGTGGTGCGAAGGCACAGCAGGATATTGCGTTATCAAAACAACTCATGGGCGGATTGGTTTTACTGGGGCTTCTGATTGGTGTGGCTGCCGCCGTCCTGATCACGCGCTCCATTACCCATCCCATTGCCCAAGCCTTGCGTGTGGCGCAGCAGGTGGCAAAGGGCGATCTGACCGGGAAGATCCAGCCCGAGGGCCAAGATGAAATGGCCCAATTGCTGGAGGCGCTGCGGACGATGAGTGCATCGCTTGCGCAGATTGTCGGTGGTGTGCGGGGCAGTTCGGACGCCATTTCCTCAGCCAGCGGCCAGATTGCCGCGGGCAACCTGGACCTGTCTCAACGGACTGAAGAACAGGCAGCCTCGCTGGAACAGACCGCCGCATCTCTGGAGCAGATTGGCGCTGCGGTGCGTCAGAATTACGAAGGAAGCCAGCATGCCAACAAGGTGGCAGCGGATGCCGCGAATGTGGCCGTGCGTGGCGGTGCCGTGGTGTCACAGGTGGTGCATACCATGGAGACCATCAATGTGTCGTCGCGCAAGATCGCCGACATCATCGGCGTTATCGATGGCATTGCGTTCCAGACCAATATCCTGGCACTGAATGCGGCGGTGGAGGCTGCGCGGGCCGGTGACCAGGGCCGGGGGTTTGCCGTGGTGGCTACGGAGGTGCGCAGCCTGGCAGGGCGGTCGGCCACCGCAGCACGAGAAATCAAGGCTTTGATCGAAGCCTCTGTCGGCAATGTGGAGGAAGGTTGCCGACTGGTGGAGCAGGCAGGCAGCACCATGGACGAGATCGTCGTCAATGTGCACAGGGTGACCGACATCATGGGAGAACTGGCTGTAGCCAGCGGTGAGCAGACCAGCGGGCTCGATCAGATCAACACCGCCATGGGGCAGATGGACCAGGTGACCCAAGGCAATGCGGCGCTGGTCGAGGAGGCTGCCGCGGCAGCGCAGTCACTGGATACGCAGGCGCAAGCGCTGGTGCAGGCGGTCAGCGTGTTCAAACTGCCGGGCGGGCGGGCCTTGGCCCTCCAGTAGGGAAGCAGCGTGGCATATTTTGAATGGGGGCCTGACTTGGAGATCGATCATGGCCAGATCGATGCGGACCATCGCCAACTGGTGGGACTGGTCAATGAGCTGCACACGGCCACCAGCCAGGGCCAAGGGCAGGCGGTGGTGGCCGGTGTGATGGCGCGGCTCATCACCTATACCCAGCAGCATTTTTCCAGGGAAGAGCAGTTGATGGAGAGCAGTGCTTTCCCTGCGCTTATGGGGCACCGCAAAAAACACAAACAAATTATTGCCGAGCTTATGGCGCTGGCAGAAAAGCAGGAAGCGGGCAGCATCACTGTGGCATCTCAGCTGTCGAGCCTGATGCGGGATTGGTTGTCACTGCACATCCGTCGCTCGGACCGTGAACTGGTCGCCTTTCTGAAAACAAAAAAACTGGCTTCGCAAGGGCCGCGTCCTGTGCGCAAAGTGCCCCTGCGGTAGCTCTGACCATTGCAGCGTCGCGGGAGGATGCCAGAATGGCCCCATCACCGCATTTCAGGAGTTAGCGCCATGGCCTCAGCAACCCCACGCCCCGCACGACATGCTTTTGCTTCCACGCTTAAGCGATTCAAGACGGCTTCGGGCAAAGAGGGGCAGTTCTATTCCCTGCCTGCGCTGGCGCGCCAATATCCGGGAATCAAGCGCCTGCCGATCTCCATTCGCATCGTGCTCGAATCGGTGCTGCGCAATTGCGACGGCCGCAAGGTGTCTCCCGAGCACGTGATGGAGCTTGCGCAGTGGGCTCCCCAGGCGCCGCGCACCGAAGAAATCCCGTTTGTCGTCTCGCGCGTCGTGCTGCAGGATTTCACCGGCGTGCCGCTGCTGGTGGATCTGGCTGCCATGCGCAGTGCTGCCGTGCAGTGCGGCAAAAGCGCCCGCAAGATTCAGCCGCTCGTCCCGGTAGACCTGGTGGTGGACCACTCCATCATGGTCGACTACTACGGCAAGAAAAGCGCGCTCGACCTGAATATGAAGCTCGAATTCCAGCGCAACCGCGAGCGCTACGAATTCATGAAATGGGGCATGCAGGCGTTTGACACGCTGGGCGTCGTGCCGCCGGGTTTTGGCATCGTCCACCAGGTCAATCTTGAATACCTGGCGCGCGGCGTGCACAAGAGCAAAGACAAGGTGTACTACCCCGATACCCTGGTGGGCACCGACAGCCACACCACCATGATCAACGGCATTGGCGTGGTCGGCTGGGGCGTGGGCGGTATCGAAGCCGAGGCGGCCATGCTGGGCCAGCCGCTCTACATGCTCACGCCCGACGTGGTCGGCGTGGAACTCACCGGGAAGTTGCGCGAAGGCGTTACCGCCACCGATCTGGTGCTCACGGTGACTGAGCTGATGCGCAGCCACAAAGTGGTGGGCAAATTCGTCGAGTATTTTGGCGAGGGCACGCGCTCACTCTCCGTTCCTGACCGCGCCACCATCGGCAATATGTCGCCCGAATACGGCGCCACCATGGGCTTGTTCCCGGTGGACGAGAAGACCATCGAATACTTCCGCGGCACGGGCCGCACCAAGACCGAGATCGAGGCGTTCGAGGCCTATTTCCGTGCCCAGGGCCTGTTTGGTGTGCCCAAGGCTGGCGAGATCGATTACTCGGAAGTCGTGCACCTGGACCTTGGCAGCGTCACGCCCAGTGTGGCCGGCCCCAAGCGCCCACAAGACCGTATCGAACTGGGCAAACTCAGCACGCAGTTCGCTGATTTGTTCAGCAAGCCCAATGCCCAGGCCGGCTTCAACCGCCCCGCCGAGTCGCTGCACACGCGGTTCCATATTCATTCGGGTGAGCAAGTGGGTGGCGAGCCAACGCCGCAAGAGACACCCACGCCCGATGGCGCTCCGCGCCATCTGCTGGAGATGGAGGCCAACAAGCCGACGCTCGCTGCCGCGCACTCGGAAACCCATACCACGGGGGCGCGCGCGTCCGATGTCACGGTAGGCAACGGCGACGTGTTGATTGCTGCCATCACCAGCTGCACCAACACCTCCAACCCCAGCGTGCTGCTGGCGGCGGGCCTGCTGGCCAAGAAGGCGGTGAAAGCAGGGCTCAAAGTCAAGCCGCATATCAAGACCTCGCTGGCCCCGGGTTCGCGCATCGTCACCGAGTACCTTACGGAAACCGGCCTGCTGCCGTACCTGCAAAAGCTCGGTTTCGACGTGGTCGGTTATGGCTGCACCACCTGCATTGGCAACTCCGGCGACCTCACCACCGAGCTCAACGAAGTGATCACGCACAACGACCTGGTCTGCTCCGCCGTGCTCTCGGGCAACCGCAATTTCGAGGCGCGCATCCACCCCAACATCAAGGCCAACTTCCTGGCCAGCCCGCCGCTGGTCGTGGCCTACGCCATTGCCGGCACGGTGCTTACCGACCTGATGACCGAACCCGTGGGCCAGGGCAAGGGCGGCAAGGATGTGTACCTGGGCGATATCTGGCCCACCAGCGACGAAGTGCAGGCGCTGATGAAGTACGCCATGAAGGGCAAGGCCTTCCGCGAAAACTACGCGCGCATCGCCGGCGAGCCGGGCAAGCTCTGGGAGCGCATCAACGGCGGCACCGGCATGACCTACGAGTGGCCCAAGAGCACCTACATTGCCGAACCGCCGTTCTTTGCCGATTTCATTGCAGAAAACGGAGCAAACAAGTCAGGTGCAGCAAGCGCTAGAGGCCAAAATGATCCAAAACTTCCCAGCGTACTGGGAGCGCGCATCATGGCGCTGTTTGGCGACTCCATCACCACCGACCACATCTCGCCCGCCGGCTCCATCAAGGAAAGTTCGGCGGCCGGGCAGTGGCTGCTGCAGCACGGCGTGATGAAGCAGGACTTCAACAGCTACGGTTCGCGCCGTGGCAACCACGACGTGATGATGCGCGGCACCTTTGCCAACGTGCGCATCAAGAACCTGATGGTGCCGCCCACGGCGGATGGCTCGCGCGAGGAGGGCGGCATTACGCTCTACCAGAACGACGGCCCGCTGCAAGGCTCCAAAATGTTCATCTTCGACGCTGCCATGCAGTACATGGCGGAGGCGACACCCACCGTGGTCTTTGCCGGCGAAGAGTACGGCACGGGTTCGAGCCGCGACTGGGCGGCCAAGGGCACGCAGCTCTTGGGCATCAAGGCCGTGGTGGCGCGCAGCTTCGAGCGCATCCACCGCTCCAATCTGGTCGGCATGGGCGTGCTGCCGCTGCAGTTCAAGGGTGACGATTCGTGGGAGTCGCTCGGGCTGGAAGGGAGCGAGCGCATCGACGTCCTGCCCGACCCGGCGCTCACGCCGCGCAGCGACACGCGCCTGGTGATCCACCGGGCTGACGGCTCGCGCAAGGAGGTGCTGGTGACGCTGCGCATCGACACCCCCATCGAGATCGACTACTACCAGGCCGGGGGCATCCTGCCCTTCGTGCTCGGCCAGTTGCTGGAAGTTTGAGGCGGTGGCAGGCACAGCGGCGGGCGTGGCGGCGTGCCAGGTGGCCCGAGTGCGCGGGCGCCGCGCATGAGCGAGCAGCTTCTCATCGCTGGCGGCGGCATTGGGGGCCTGGCGGCTGCGCTGGCGGCCACCCATGCCGGATGGGATGTGCGCTTGTACGAGCGCGCGCCGGTCTTCAGCGAAGTGGGCGCCGGCATTCAGCTGGGGCCCAACAGCGTGCGCTGCCTGCAGGCCTGGGGGCTGCAAAAGCCGTTTCAGGCGGTGGCGGCGTTCCCTGAGCGCCTGCAGGTGCGCAGTGCGCTCAGCGGGCAAGCACTGGCCGAGCTGGATCTAGGCGCCGCGGCCATTGCACGCTACGGCGCCGCCTATGGCACCGTGCACCGCGCCGACCTGCATGCGCTCTTGCTCGAAGCGCTGTTGAAGCAACCGTCGCTGCACTTGCACGCGGGGGTTGCCATCGACCGCTTTGCCGAGGGAGACGACAACGTGGTCCAGGTGCGCACCGCCCGGGGCCGCGAGATCGAAGGCGACGCCTTGGTCGGCGCAGACGGCTTGTGGAGCACGGTGCGTGCCCAGTTGCTGGGCGATGGGCGGCCGCGTTTTTCGGGCCACCTGGCCTACCGCGCGCTGGTGCCGCAAGGGGGCTTGCCAAAGCGCATGCGCACATCACAGATCACCGCCTGGCTGGGCCCCAACCTGCATGCGGTGCAGTACCCGGTGCGCCGGGGCGAGCTGCAGAACCTGGTGGTCATCGTGCACGGCGAGGCGCCCGACGACCTGCAAGACTGGGACCACAGCGCCCATGCCGCCGATTTGCAAGCGGCCTTGGCCGGCACCTGCAGCGCGCTGCAGGACGCCATCGGCGCCGTCGCCCACAGCCGGGGCCAGTGGCGCCTGTGGCCGCTGTGCGACCGGCCGCCGGTGGCGGGGCCGACGGACATGGCACGCGGGCTGGTGGCTCTGCTGGGCGACGCCGCCCATCCCATGCGCCCCTACCTGGCCCAGGGCGCGGGGATGGCGATCGAGGATGCGGCCGAGTTGCAGCGCGCGCTCGCCATGCACGACGTGGAGGTTTCCCTGCGCCTGCGCCGCTACGCGCTCAACCGCTGGCAACGCAACGCCCGCGTGCAGGCGCGCTCGGCGCGCAATGGCCGCATCTTCCATGCCACCGGGGTGCTGCGCTGGGGGCGCGACGCGGCGCTGCGCACCTTGGGGCCGCGCTTGCTGGACCTGCCCTGGCTGTACGGCACGCAGGCCATGTAATGGCGCTGAGAAACGGCCAAATGCACAGGATGGCGGATGTCAGCGCTGCGCCGCCAGCCAGCGCTCCAGCCGCTGCACACCCTGCGCCAACCGGCCCACGTCCTTAGAAGCAAAGCACCAGCGCAGCCAGCCCTCTGCTTCGGGGCCGAAAGCAATGCCGGGGGCCAGGCCCAGGCCGGCCTCGGCTACCAGGCGCTTGGCAAGCTGCAGCGAATCGCCGTGGCCGGCAATGCGCAAAAAGGCGTACATGCCACCCGGCGCGCTGCTCGTCTGCACGCCGGGAACGGCTTGCAAGAGCGGCACCAGCGTATCGCGGCAGCCCTTGAGGTGGGCCACGATGCGCGGCGTGATGGCCTCGGTCTGCGCAAGGGCGGTCAGCGCGGCACGCTGCACGAACACGGGAGCGCACGAGGTATTGAACTCCAGCAGCTTGCCCATCTGCGGCGTCATGGCCGCGGGCATCGTCAGCCAGCCCAGGCGCCAGCCGGTCATCAGGAAGGACTTGGAAAAGCTCTGCACCACCACCAGCCGGTCGTGTGCATTGGCGATGTCGAGAAACGACGGCGCCGCGCCCAGGGCCGAGCCCCCGGCGTAGTACAGGCGCTCGTACACCTCGTCCGACAGAATCCAGGTGCCGGTCTCGCGGCAGCGCGCCAGGATGGCCTGCTGCTCGGCGCGCGAGAGCGTCCAGCCCGTGGGGTTGTTGGGGGCGTTGACCACCAGCAGCCGGGTCTGGGGCGTGATGGCCTCCAGCAGCGCGGGCAGATCGAGCGTCCAGGCGCCGTCCGCCTGGGGTTGCAGCGCCACGCAGCGCAGGCGTGCACCCAGAATCAGCGGCTGCGCCGTGAGGTTGGGCCACACCGGGGTGACGGCCACCACCTCGTCGCCTGCATCGATCAGCGCCTGCATCGCCAGCATGAGTGCGTTCACGCCGCCCGAGGTGATGGCGATGCGCTCCACTGCCACCGGGCCGTGCAGCCGACTGGCGTAATCGGCCACGGCCTGGCGCAACTCGGGCAGCCCCAGGTTGTGCGAATAAAAGGTCTCGCCCGCTTGCAGCGATGCAATCGCCGCCGCGCGCACCGCCTCGGGCGTGCCCTCGTCGCTTTCGCCGAACCAGAACGGCAGCACGTCGCTGCGCCCCATGCCGGCGTTGGCCACTTCACGGATTTTGGATTCTTCGAGGTTCAGGATGGCTTGGCGCATGGGGATGGGTGAGCGTATGGGGAATCAACCAGAGTGTCAGATCGTAGCGAGAAGTCTTCCGGGTGGCGCGTCAGGCCCGCGTGGCCGGCGGCGCCGGCAATAGCCAGAACGCCAGCGCCCCGGCCACCAGCAGCGTGGCCAGCAGGCCGAACACCGCCCGGTACGGCTCCACGCCATGGTCTTGCGCCACCGCAGCCGCCACACCGGTCAGCCACTGCGCCAGCGCCACGCCCAGAAACATGGCCATGGTGAACACCGCCATGGCCCGCCCGGTCAGCGCGGGCGGGTAGGCCGAGCGCACGTCGGCGTACTGCAGCACGATGTAGCCCGACAGGAAGCCCACCAGCAGCGCGCCGCCGACGTCCACCCAGCTGTGCTGCACCAGCGCCATGGCGGCGAAGATCGCGCCCACCAGCAGCGTCAACCCGATGATCCAGCCGCGACGGCGCTGCGGGCCAGGGTCCGCGCGCCCAAACAAGGCCGGGCCCACCAGGGAGATCAGCGATACCAGCAGCGCCACGTTGCCGCTGGCCACCAGGCTGAAATGGTGGCGCTCGATCAGCACAGGCCCCAGCCACAGGCCCCGCAGCGTCAGGAAGCCGGCATAGGTCACCAGCGACAACAGCAAAATGCCCACGGTGTGCGGCAGCAGAAACAGCGCGCCATAGCTGCGCACCGCCACGGCCACCGATTCGCCCGGCGGCGCGCCGTGCCCCGCGCCCTCGGGTTCGTGCACCAGCCAGGCAATCAGCAGCCAGGCCAGCACGGCCAGGCCCGCCAGCACCAGAAAACCCGCGCGCCAGGACCACTGCGCCACCAGCCACGCCAGCGGCGTGCCAGTAAACAGCATGCCCAGGCCGCCCAGCCCCATCGCCAGGCCCGAAACAAACGCAAACTTCCGCGGCTCGAAATAGCGCGCAACGAACACGGTGCACACCAAGAACGCCGGCGCGCAGCCCAGGCCAATCAGCACCTGGCCCAGCAGCACTGCGCCATAGCCCGGTGCCAGGGCCGACAGCAGCGCGCCCACGATGGTCAGCGGAGACGCCGCCAGCACCGTGCGCCGCACGCCATACAGGTCGATGCCGATGCCCATGAACATCTGCATGCCGCCAAAGGCAAATGCAAAGGCGCCGGCAAACAGCCCCAGGGCTTGCGGCGAGAGGCCAAACTCGCCCTGCAGCCCGGTGGCGATGATGGCGGTCACGGTGCGAAACGCCTGGCTCAGCGAAAACCCTGCAATCAGCGCGATCAACATCACCCAGCGCCGCGCCAGCACAGGCGCCGCAGTGGGTGGGCAAGTGCCTTGCGGCGTTGGCGGAGTCATTTGGGGAGCGGACATAGGGTGCTGTCTTGACAGCCTACACCGTGGAGCGGGCGTGTGCTGTCGCGGCTGTAGAACTCTTGTTTCGATAGCGGTCTAGGCAATAGGGATAAGCGCTAGCGCCCATTTTTGTGCTAATTTTTTGCGTGCCTCGCCTCCTGCGGGCTGTGCTGATGCAGCAGCGGCGACTCCGGCAGGTAGCGAAACGCCGTCGAGCCCAATGCCAGCGCCGCGGCAATCGTGGTCATCACGGCGCGGTAGGGCTCGACCCCGTGGCCTTGCGCCCAACCGGCGACCCAGCCGGTAAGCGACTGCATCAGTCCCACGCCCAGGAACATCGCCATGGTGAAGACCGACAGCGCCCGCCCCGTCAAGTCGCTCGGGTAGGACGAGCGCACATCGGAGTACAGCAGCACCGAATAGCCCGACAGCACCGAAATCGCTAGCACCAGTGCCAGGTTCAGCGCCACCTGCTGCGCCAGGCCCACGCCCAGGTACAGCACCGAGATGCCGAGCGAGAAATTCACCACCCAGCGGCGTCTGCGGGTCGGCCCAGGGTCGATGCGGCCAAACAGGGCCGGGCTGAAGAGCGAAATCAGCGACATGGCCACCGCCATGTTCCCCGCGCCCACCAGGGTGAAACCGTAGCGCTCGATCAGCATCGGCCCGATCCACAGGCCGCGCAGCGCCAGAAACGACGCGTAGGCCACCATGCCCAGCAGCAGGATGCCCAGCGTGTGCGGCAGCACAAACAGCGCGCCAAAGCGCCGCACCGCCGTGCGCCAGTGTTCGCGCTCAGGCGGCGGGCCGGCAAGGGCTGGCTCGTGCACGCGGCGCCAGATCAGCAGCCAGGCCAGCGCCGACAGCACGGCCAGCAGCACGAACCCGCTGCGCCAGCCTGCGCGCTGCACCAGCCAGGCCAGCGGCGTTCCCGTGAACAGCAGCCCCAGCCCGCCCACGCCCATGGCAATGCCCGACACGAAGGCAAAGCGTGCGCTGGGGAAATGCCGGGCGATGAACACGGTGCAGGCCAGAAACGCCGGTGCGCAGCCCACGCCGATCAGCAACTGCCCCAGCATCAGCCACGGATAACCGGGCGCCCAGGCCGAGAGCGCCGCGCCGACGATGGTCAGCGGGAACGCGCTCAGCACGGTGCGGCGCAGGCCGACCACATCCATGCCGATGCCCATGAAAAACTGCGCAACACCGAACGACAGGCCAAACAGGCCGGCAAATGCGCCCAGCGACGCAGGGGTCAGGCCAAAGTCGTGCCGCAGGCCGGTGGCCATGATGGCGGTGACGGTGCGGTAGGCCTGGCTCAGCGCAAAAGCCGACAGCAGCGCCAGCAGCATGAACCACAGCGCAGTTTTCGGGGGGGACGGTGTGGGCGCTAGGTTGGGAAGTGCCGTGGACTCTGCCGAGGGTGTCTGCTGCATGGCAGGAGCCTACACGGCGCGGCCTGCGCGCGCTGTCACGGCCGTGTGGCGCGGCGCACGTTGTGAGACTCCAACGCTTTGCGCCAACGCAAACTCTGGTGTTTTCGCCGCCTATTTGCTGAAAAACCTCCCGCTTTTGCCCGGAACTTTATAAAATGAGAACTATTCCTATTGTCTTTCCCAAAGATTTGCCGTGAGCCAAATGCCTCCCAACAATGCGGCCACCCGCGCCGCTGTCGAATGCAGCCTGGCAGACTTGCCGCTGCGCACCGACGCCTGGGTGCAGGGCCTGAACATGAACGCCGAGCCGCAAGACCATGATGTCTTGCTGCGCCTGGTGGAAATCGGCTTTCTGCCGGGTCAGCGCGTCAGCGTCATGGCCCGTTCCATGGGCGGTGGCGATCCGCTTGCGGTGCGCGTCGGGCGCAGCACCTTTGCCCTGCGCCGGCGCGAAGCTGCGCTGGTCCGGGTGGGGGCCATGCCGCCCGCTGCGCTGGCGGTGCCGGTATGACGGCATCGATGTCCTCCCCAGGCGCGCCAGCCGGCCTTGCGCCTGACCAACTGGCGCTGCTGGGCCACCCCAACAGCGGCAAAACCGCGCTGTTCAACCTGCTCACTGGCAGTCGCCAGAAGGTCGCCAACTACGCCGGCGTCACCGTCGACCGCAAGGAAGGCGTGCTGCTCACCCCCTCCGGCCGGCGCCTGCGGGTGCTCGATCTGCCGGGTGCCTACAGCCTCAATGCGCTCAGCGCGGACGAGAGCGTGACGCGTGACGTCGTCACCGGCAAGCGTGCTGGCGAGGCGCTGCCCGATCTGCTGGTTTGCGTCGTCAACGCCGCCAACCTGCAGCTGGGCCTGCGCATGGTGCTCGAAACCCGGGCCATGCGGGTGCCCATGGTGCTGGCGCTGAACATGAGCGACGCCGCCCGCAGCGCCGGTATCCGCATCGACCGTGAGCGGCTGCAGGCCGAGCTGGGCATGCCGGTGGTGGAAACGGTGGGCATCCAGAAGGGCGGCGCCGCCGAGTTGCTGCGTTTTCTTGATGGCTGGCGCCCCGCGGCCGAGACCAAACCCCAGCCCTGGGAGCCGCACGGCCTGGAGCAGGTGCTGCAAACCCAGGTCGAGGTGCAGCGCATCATGCGCCTGGCCGTGACCGAGCCCGAAGGTCTGCTGCGGCGCGACGACGCCATTGACCGCGTGGTGCTGCACCCACTGTGGGGCATGCTGCTGCTGGCGGCCACCATGTTCCTCATGTTCCAGGCGGTGTTCAGTTGGGCGCAGGTGCCCATGGACGCGATCAATGGCGTGGTGGACGGCCTTGGTCAGTGGGTGTCGGCGCACATGGCCGAAGGTGCGCTGCGCAGCCTGCTGGTCAACGGCATCATTGCCGGGGCGGGCGGCGTGCTGGTGTTTTTGCCGCAAATCCTGATCCTGTTCTTCTTCATCCTGGCGCTGGAAGATTCGGGCTACCTGCCGCGCGCCGCTTTCCTGCTCGACCGCGTGATGGGCACGGTGGGCCTGTCAGGCCGCTCCTTCATTCCGCTGCTCTCGAGTTTTGCCTGCGCCGTGCCCGGCATCATGGCGACGCGCACCATCACGCACTGGCGCGAGCGCCTGGTCACCATCATGATCGCCCCGCTCATGACCTGCTCGGCGCGCCTGCCGGTGTACGCGCTGCTGATTGCCGCGTTCATCCCCTCGAAAACCGTGGCGGGAGTGTTCAACCTGCAGGGCCTGGTGATGTTCGCGCTGTATGTGGGCGGCATTGTCAGCGCCATGGCCGTGGCCTGGGTGCTCAAGCTCTGGCGCGGCAAGCTGGCGCCCACCCCGCTCATCATGGAGCTGCCCGCCTACCGCTGGCCGAGCGTGCGCAACCTCGCGGTGGGCCTGCTGGAGCGTGCGCGCATCTTCCTGCGCCGCGTGGGCGGCATCATTCTCTCGCTCACTATCCTGCTGTGGTTTCTCTCCACCTACCCGGCGGCGCCGGCAGGCAGCGCCGGGCCGGCCATTGCGTACAGCCTGGTGGGCCGGATCGGCTCGCTGCTGGAGGTGGTTTTTGCACCCATAGGCTTTACCTGGCAGATTGCCGTGGCCCTGGTGCCCGGCATGGCGGCGCGCGAGGTGGTGGTCAGCTCGCTGGGCACGGTGTATGCGCTCTCGGCCACAGGGGATGACACTGCCGCGCAACTGGGCCCGCTGATCGCACAGCAGTGGTCGCTGGCCACGGCGCTCTCGCTCCTGGTGTGGTTCATTTTCGCGCCGCAGTGCCTCTCGACCCTGGCCACCGTGCGGCGCGAAACCGGGTCCTCACGCCTGGCGCTGGTCATGACGGTCTACCTCTTTGCTCTGGCCTATGCGGGCAGTTTCATCACCTACCGAATCGCCCTGGCGATGGGAGCGTAAAGATGTGGCAGAACCTTGCAGTGAACGCTGCCGTGCTGGTGGCCGTGGTGTACGCCCTCTGGTACCTGATGCCCGGCGCCTTGCGCCGGCGCCTAGCGGCCATCCGGCCGGAACTGGGCAAGGCGCCGTCCTGCTCTTCGGCGTGCAGCGACTGCGGCGGTTGCGGGCCCAAGCCGGGTTCGCCCGCGCAAGCAGCGACAAAACCCATCACTTTGACGCGCCGCTGAGGCGCTGTGCGCCCCAGCCTGCTCAGGCCGCGCCGCTGCCCGCGTGCGGCCGCTTGGGCGCCAGCGCGTTGTCATGCTCCAGGACGGAGTAGGCCACCGAGCACAGCAGCGAGTTGATGCGCTTGAAATCGCTGATCAGGTCAATGTGCAGCGAGCTGGTTTCCATGCTGGGCACAGAACGGTCTTGCAGGCGCACCAGGTGCGCGGCGGCGTAGTCGCGTTCCAGCTCGCGAAAGCGGGTTTTTTCTTCCAGCAGTTTCTTGGCGTCGCGTACGTTGCCGTTGAGGAACACGCTCATCGCCAGGCGCAGGTTGTCGAGCAGGCGTGCGTGCAGGTCGTTGATTTCCTCCATGCCGGCCTCGGAAAATTTGAGCCCGCGCTTGATCTTCTTGTCCTCGATGTCGATCAGGATGCGCTCAATGATGTCGCCCACCTGCTCCATGTTGATGGTGAAGCCCATGATGTCTGCCCAGCGCCGCCCCTCGCGCTCGTCCAGCGCTTCGCGCGAGATCTTGGTCATGTAGTACTTGATATCCGAATACAGGCCATCGACCGTGTCGTCGAGCTTGCGCAAATCCTGCGACAGCTTGAGGTCGGCCGTGCGGATTACCGTGTGGATGCCCTGCAGCATGGTCTCCACCACATCGGCCAGGTGCAGCGCTTCGCGCGCGGCGCACGAAATGGCGAGCGACGGCGTGGCCAGTGCCGAGTTGTCGAGGTGGCGCGGGCGCGTGTCGGTCGGGTTGGCCTGCTCACGCGGCAATAGGCGCTCGACCAGGCTGGCGACTGGCTTGGTAAAGGCAATGCACACCAGCGCCATGACGACATTGAAGACCAGGTGGTAGAGCACCACCAGCGCCGCATCGCTGGGAATGTGCGGGCGGGCGTAGAGCAGCCAGGGGGCCGCCAAAGGCGCCATGACGATCACGCCGAGGATCTTGAAAATCAGGTTCCCCAGCGGCACCTGGCGCGTCTCCACGCTGGAGCGCATGGTGGTGATCACCGCCAGCAGGCCGCTGCCCAGGTTGGCGCCCACCACCAGCCCCAGGCCGACGATGGCGGGCACACCGCCCGGGCCGACCAGGGTGGCGGTCAGCAGCACGGTTGCCAGGCTGGAATACGACACGATCGAGAGAATCGCCCCCACCGTGATCTCCAGCATGATGTCGCTGGTCAGCGCACCCAGCAGGGTGCGCACCGTCTCCGAGCGGGTCAGCTCGGTGGCCGAATCGTTGATCAGCCGCAGCGCCAGCAGCATCAGCCCCAGGCCGATGCACACGCGGCCCACGCGGCCCGCCGTGGTGTCCTGGCGCGAGACGTAGAGCACCACGCCGACGAAGATGAACAACGGCGAGAGCCAGGAAAGATCCAGCGAGAACAGCACCGCCATGGCGCTGGTGCCCACATCCGCCCCCAGCATGACGGCCAGCGCCGCCGCCAGGCCCATCAGCCCCTGGCCCACAAAGGCCGAAACAATCAGCGCGGTCGCCGTGCTCGACTGCACCAGCGCCGTGACCCCGACACCCGAGAGGGCGGCGGCGAGCGGCGTGCGCACGCTGTGCGCAATGAGCTGGCGCAGACTGGCCCCAAATACACGCAAAATGCCCGTGCGCACCAGTTGGGTGCCCCACACGAGCAAGGCCACGGCGGCCAAAAGGTTCAAAAGATGTTTCATTTCGCTAACCGGACACTATACGTCGGAATGCGAATTTCATAGCACGTGACGCCGGCTTAACGCCGCGCGGCAGTGCGCTACCGGCCTGCAAACAGGCGCCGGTACCAGGGTTTTTGTCCCGCCCGGGCCTTGCCGGAGGCCAGGCCCGGAACGGTCGGCACCGCGCCCGGCTCAAGGTTGTCAAGCACGGCCTGTGGGCGCCCCAGAACCATGCGGCGTGCTTCGTCCTTGCCGGCGCATTCAATAAGCCGCTCCACCGCTTCGTCCATGCGCGGGTTGCGGGCGCGGGTGTTGTGGGCGTCGCTGGCTACTACCGCCACCAGACCATCGTCCAGGAAGCGATCGCTCCAGTAGCGTGCCCGCTTGCCAAAGCGCCCGGTGATCGAGCCTGCCGTCAGCTGCATCCAGGCGCCGCGCTCGGCCAGGCGCACAAAGGTGGGGTAGTGGTCTTCGATCCACACCAGGCGCTCGGGGTGCGTCACCAGCGGCACGAAGCCGGCCACCATGATCTGGAACACCGAATCCTCGAAATGCGGCGGCGCCACGTGGTGCGAAGGCTCCAGCAGAAAGTAGCGCGAGTTGTGCAGCGTCGGCACACGCCCGCTTTGCAGGCCTTCGAGCAGCTCGGGCACCAGGTGCGCGTCGGCCCCGCGCGTGAGCTTGAGCGCGATGCCATTCGCGTCCAGTTCGGCCTGCAGTTTTTTGATGTGGCCCGCAATGCCGGCGCTGTCGTTCATGTACAGCCCGGGGTAGATGTGCGGCGTGCAGGCCATGATGCGGGTGCCTGCGTCCACCGCTTGGCGTGCCATCTCCAGCGACATCTCCAGCGAGCGCGCGCCGTCGTCAATGCAAGGCAGAAGGTGGGAATGCAGGTCGATCATTGGGAAGCCTCGGCCGCGCGGGGGCGCAACTCGAAGTCGTCAAAATACATCACCCCAGCGATTCCTGCTCGCGCTTCCCAGGCGGCGGTGGCTTCCAGTTGCAGGCGGGCTGCGCCTTCGCACTCGGCCGGCATCTCGAAATCGAGCTCGAAGTTGCGCCACTCCTTTTGCGTCTCTTCGAGCACCTCGGTCTGGGCAAAGCGCTCGTCGCCTGAAGCGCAGCGCAGCGCCCACACCAGGCCCTCGCGCGAGCGCAAGCGGTCGCTCATGTAGCGCCCGGTGAGGCGGTACCGGGTGCCCAGCAGCACCACCGGCTGGCTCACCAGAGCCTGGGGCAGGGCGGCGCGCCCGGTCATTTCCACCTGCAGCATATTGCCGGGACGCGGTGCGGCGGACACCTGCGCCACCTGCACGCCCACCTTGCCAGCGCGCTGCTGCGGCCAGGTCCAGTCGAAACCGCGCAGGCTCGCGCGCCGGTCGAAACCGGGGTTGTACAAGCCGTCGTGCACCTGGCCCAGCAGCGCCACCCACAGGCTGTAGGCGTCCAGCCAGTAGCCGTCACGCTTGAGCCGCTCAATCTGGCCGAGCACCGTGTTCGGGCGCAGCACGCCAAGCTTCCAGCCTTCGCTCACGAAAGCTTGCAGGGCATCCACGGGAACCTGCGCGCTCAGCGAATTCAGCACCGGGTCGAGCCAGCGCGATTGCGGCGTGAGCTGTGCGCGCACGAAATCCTGTGTGGTGGGCTCAAGCATCAACGCCACCAGCGGCTCGCGGGCGTTGGCCTCGCCGCGCTCGACCAGCAGCGTCAAGGCCTTGGCGGCGCTCGCGTAGTCCTTGTTGCGCAGACTGGCCGAGGCCTGCAGGGTCAGCGCCTGATCGTCGTGCGGCGCCAGCTTTTGCAGCCAGGGCAGCAAGGGCGTGGCCAGGTCGTCGCTCTGCCCAGCCAGGTTGGTGGTCAGCCACAAGTAGGCGCGTCCGTCGCCAATGTTGCGCTCCAGGTGCGCAATCTGCTGGGTCGGCGTGGTGGTCTCCAGCTTGCCCGAGCTGTAGTCGCTGCAGCCTTGCTCAAACGGCCACTCCGCCAGCCAGCAGCCGCGCTCAATCTGCTGCGGCCAGGCCCAGACGCACAGCACGCCGGCCAGCGCCAGCCACAGGGCTATCCAGGTGGCGCGCGCCAATCGGCGGGCAGGGCTGGATCTCATTCGAACTCCTGCATGTCAAGCCGGGTCAGGGCAGTGCCGCCTTCTGCGCCAACGAACTGCGCCAATACGCGGTAGCGCACGGTGGTGCTGGCGGCGGTCTGGGGGTTCTGCGCTGTGATCAGCACCGAGCCGTGCAAATCCAGCGCCCCGGGACGCCGCGTTTCCGACAGCGCCATCGCGTTGACCTTGAGCTGTGGGTAGTCGCGCGCCAGCCGCAGGCCGGGTGCCATCACATTGCCCTTCACATTCATGCTGCGCAGCAGCTCATTCGTGCGGCTGGCCTCCTGCGGGCGCTCAAGCAGCACCATCAGGTCGCGCAGATATTGCGTTGCGCCAGGCACGTCCACGCTCCACTGCGGTGTGGGCGCGGTGGCAGCCGCCACAGCCTGCGTCGGCGTCGGCGCTGGAGGCGGTGCTGCCGGGGCTGGCGGCTGTGCCGGTGCGGTCGCCACCGGGCGCGTGGGTGAGGGCGCGGGGGCGGGGGTGGGCGCAGGCATGGGTGCTGCTGCGGCTGCGGTCCAGGTGGCTGGCGGCGTCTGTATCGGTTCGGGCGTTGCCCGCGCCGGCGGCGCAGCCAGGGCGTCGTCGCTGTGGCTGTTCAATGCCACGCGCGTGGCGCTCGGCTCGCGTGCCGCGCGCGGCTCGGGGGTCGGGCTGCGGGGGAGTGCTGCTGCATCGGCGGCGAATTGCGGCAGCGGCGTCGAAGGTGCCTGGGCGGTAGCGGGTGCACGTGCAGTGGGTGTGGCGCCGCCGCCCTCTGTGGCGGCTGCCGCACGCGCCGCGGATGGCCTGGCCGGCTCGGCAGCCCACAGCACGTCGCGCGACAAGGTGAGGTCGGCCTTGTGGTCTTCACTGTTGGCTGTTGCCAGAGCTGCGGGCGGCGCTGCTGTCGGGGTGCGCGCTTGTGGAGCGGTGGATGCAGGTCGTGCCGCAGTCTGGGTCACGGGGCTGCGTGCCAGGCTTTGCGGCGTGGCGGCGCCCGCTTTTGCCGGCGCGCGGGCTACCACCAGCGCGCCGCCGGGCGCATCGTTGGCGGCCCAGGTCAGCAGGCCGAGCACCAGCACGCCCACGCCCGTGGCCGTCAGCAGCAGCCGCGCCTGCGTGGGGTAGCGGGCCCACAGCGCGCGCCAGCGCTCGCCCAGGCCCGCGTGGTGGTGGCTGTCCAGGCGGCGGCGCTGCATGCTGCGCACGTCGGCCGTGCTGGGCGCGGGCGCAGGTGCCACCCCTTGCCAAGTGGGGCGCGCGCTGCCTTCAAGCTGCTGGTCGTAGCGCTCGCGCAATTCGGGGTTGGCCAGCACCTCCTGCGCCCGGTTCACCATGCCGGCGGCGCCGCTGGGCAGGCCCTGCACGCCCATGTCGGGGTGGGTCAGGCGGATCAGTGCGCGGTAGCGGGTGCGCAGCAGTTCGGGGTCAACCGCGCCGGGCATCAGGCCCAGCACCTGGTAGTGGGTGTTCTCCTGCGCAAAGCAGGCGCGCTGGATGAACAGCACCGCTGCTGCCTTGATCTCTTGCGCCTGGGCTTGCAGCGCATCGGGTACGCGCCCCTGCGCCCACAGCGCCACGGTGTCGAGCTGGGCGTAGAGCTCACGCGGCTCACGCAGGCGCAACGCGTAGCGGCCAGGCGTGCGGCCAAAATCAAGCAGCACCTTGGCCAGGGCGTTCTTGGGCATGGGAAATCCGGCTGCTCGGCTGGCGCGGCCTCAAGCCGCCGTCAGCGAAGGCTCGGTGCGATCGCCCTGGCCGGCAGCCGGTGGCTTGGGTGCGGGCGAATCCACGCCGTAGCCGTAATAGTTGTCGTAGGTGTAGTAGGCAGTGTTCTGCGCCGTGGTCTTGGTCAGCACCACGCCGCAGGGCATGACGCCGGCCATGCGCAGGCGCCGGAAGGCGTCCTTGATGTGGCTCTTGCGCGTCTGGCTGGCCTGCGCCACGAACAACACCGAATGCACCTGGTTGCCCAGCACGATGGCGTCGGCCAGGCCCAGCACCGGTGGCCCGTCGAAAATGATGTACTGCGCGCCGCGCACCTCCAGCAGGTCCATCAGCTCGCCCAGGCGCGGGCCGGTAAGCAAGTCGACCGGGCTGGGCGGAATCGGCCCTGCGGTGATCACCATCAGGTTGTCGATGGCGCTCATGCGCGTGATCTCGCCCGGCTTGCCGTGGCCCGAGAGGTAGTTCGACAGGCCTGCCGTATTCGGCAGGTTCAGGTACTTGTGCACCGAGGGGTTGCGCATGTCGGCGTCGATCAGCACCACCTTGGCGCCCATCTGCGCGAAGTTGATGGCCAGCGCCAGCGCCGTGGTGGATTTGCCCTCGTTCTTGGTCGTGCTGGTTAGCACCAGGCGGCGCGGCGCGCCATCGGCCGTGGAAAACTGCAGCGCCGTGCGCACGGAGCGGTAGGCCTCGGCGATATGCCCGCGCGGGTCTTCGTGCACCAACAGCGCCAGGCTGGCGAGGCTGGTTTTTTCCTTCACCTTCGGGATCACGCCCAACAGCGGCACCTGCAAGAGCTTTTCGACCTCGTCGGCGAACTTGATCGAATCGTCCATCGATTCCATCAGGAACACGATGCCCAGCCCCAGCACAATGCCCGCCAGCAGCCCAATGGCAGCGTTCAGCGCCAGCTTGGGTTTGTAGGGGAACAGCGGCACTTCGGCCTTGTCCACCACCTGGATGTTGTTCGTCTCCACCCCGCCGGCCACGCCCACTTCTTTTACCTGCTGCAGCAGGCCGTTGTAGAGCTCGCGGTTGGTGTCCACCTCACGCTTGAGCAGGTTGAAGTCCACGCTGCGGTCCTGCGCCTGCATGATTTCGGCGCGCGTTTGCTGCAGTCGGGAGCGAATGAGTTGCTCTTGGCGCTTGGCGGTTTGTGCCTGGTTGCGTACCGAAGCCAGAATGCTTTGCACCTCGGCTTTGATCCGGCTGTTGAGTTCGTCCATCTGCGCGCGCAATTGCTTCATTTTGGGAAAGTCGTCCTTGTAGACCTTGCCCGCTTCCTGATAGTCCTGGTCGAGTTTGCTGATCTGGGCCTTGTAGTCCTGAATCGTCTTGCTCTCGAGCACTTGGCGCGACGTGTCGGGCGCCGTGCGAATCGCCTCATAGTCCGAATCGGTCTTGATCACGTCCTGTTCGGCTTTGGTGAGCGCTGTGGAATATTCGGTAAACGTCTGGTTCAGCACGTTGGTCTTTTCATCCAGCGTGAGAATGTTGCGCGAACGGGCGTATTCGTTGAGCTTGCGCTCCGACTCTTCCAGCTTGGCCTTGGTGAGGCCGAGCTGCGTTTCCAGGAACGTCTTGGCGTAGGACGACGAATCCATGCGCCGCTCCAGGTTCAGCGCGATGAAGCCCTCGGCAACGCTGTTGGCAATGCGCGCCGCCAGTTGCGGGCTGGCGTTTTCCACCTGGACGCGCAGCATGCGCGAATTGCGCACTTGCTCGGCTTTCACAGTGTCGTTAAAAGCCTTCAACACCTGTTCGCGGTTGAGCCGTTCGGCGCTGTTCGATGCCGGCTCGCGGATCTTGCCGTAGCTGTCCTTGATGCGGTCCAGCAGGTTGCCCATCATGGCCTGCCAGCCAGTGGCTTCGGGCGCTTCGGGCTCTGCATCGCTGCCGGCAGGCGCCGCGTCGCCCGCAGGCGCTGCCGCCGTGGGCAGGGGCAGGCCCTGGCGGTCAAGTTGCAGTTCGTCGATCACCCGCTCGGCCAGCACCCGGCTCTTGAGCAGCTCCAGTTGCGTGCCCAAGGCCGTGCGCTCATCGACATCCTGGTTCGCGTCGGCGTCTTGCGCAAACTTCACCACGCGCGCGGCGCGCTTGTCCACCTGCACCGTGGTGGTGGCCAGGTACAGCGGCGTTTTGATGAAGCTCAGCAGCAAAGCCACCAGCAGCCCGCCAATGGCCACCGACACCAGCAGCCCTTTGTGCTTGACCACCATGCGCCAGAGGTCGCGCAGGTCGAGCGTGTCGTCGTCCTCTTCCTGCGGGGCTGGCGCCTGCGCAATGGGCATGCCCAGCGCATGGTTGCCGCGCAGCTGCAGCGCGTGCGAAGGGGCGGGCCCGCGGTGTGCAGCGGGCAGGTGGTCAGGCTCGGGGTGTTGAGGGTCTTGGGACATGGCGCGCAGAAAAACTAAAAAGGGCGGCGTGCCACCCCAGGGCGCTCGCGTGGCGAGCGGGCTTCAATTGGGGGTTGCGACGTTGCGGTAGCTGGAAGCAAAGGGGTTGAGCGTATCGATGATGTCGCGGAACAGCGAGTCGCGCAGCGTAACGCGGGATTCCACACGGTTGACCACCACCACATCGTCGTTCTGCAGCATGGGGTCGGGCGCCTCGCCCTTGCGAATTTTGAGTACGTCGTATTTCTCTGACTCGCTCTTGCCGGCGGGCGTCATGCGAAACAGCATCACGTTTTCCATATCGGCCAACTGCCCGCCGCCACCGGCCATGGCCAGTGCGCGCAGCAGGGTGATCTGCCCCGTCAGCGGGTACACGCCCGGCTTATTCAGCGCACCATCGAGCGTGACGCGCTGCGTGGTGAACTCTTTCACGAAGATGGACACCTGCGGATCCTGCAGGAAGTTCTTGCCGCTGTATTGCAGCGCAATCAGCGCCTCGGCATCGGCTGGGGTCAAGCCCGCTACGCTCAGCGTGCCGATCAGCGGCATGGCGATCTGGCCGCTGGTGTTCACGCGCACCGTGCGCTTGAGCTCGCTCACGCCGAATACCTCAATCTCCAGCAAATCATTGGGGGTGATCTTGTAGTCCGAATCGACCGTGCTGGGCACTGCGCCGGCCTCTTGCAGCTTGCGTGCGGGGGCATCAAGCCCGCGGCTTGCCGTGGGGGGGGTGGCCGCAGCAGTAACTTCGCCGCGCATGGGCGTGCCTTGTTGCGCCGCTGCGGGGCCACCTGTCAGGCCGTACGCGACCACCGCCACAAAAAGCAGGGAGTGCAGACGATAAAGAATCGAGCGGCAATGGGGCATGGCTGGCAAGGGAACTTTCTATAAAGCAGCGGTGCAGAGCAACCGGCGCAGTATAAAGCGCAGTCCCGGCACCACTTTTGTGTGACAGACACAGTGAGCCGACTTTTGATATTAACAAGGCCTCTGTAGGCCTGCCAACTTTAGAATGCGCCCGCCAAGCACCATTTTTTTAATAGGGGCTTAAGGCGCCACGGCGTCGGCCTTGCTCACTGCAGCTTTATGAATTTATCGAACGCACACATCGCCATCATCGGCCTGGGTTACGTGGGCCTGCCCCTCGCCGTGGAATTCGGCAAGCAGCGCCCGGTGCTGGGCTTTGACATCAACCAAGCGCGCATTGCCGAGCTGCAAGCGGGCCGCGACAGCACCTTGGAAGTCGAACCACCAGACTTGGCCGCTGCCCGCCAATTGCAGTTCAGCAGCAACGCAGCCGACCTGCGGGCGTGCCAGGTCTTCATCGTTACCGTGCCCACCCCGGTAGACCAGGCCAATCGGCCCGACCTTACGCCCCTCGTCAAGGCCAGCGAAACCGTGGGCAAGGCGCTCAAGCCCGGCGACGTGGTCATCTACGAATCCACTGTGTACCCCGGCGCCACCGAAGAGGTGTGCGTGCCGGTGCTGGAAAAGCACAGTGGCCTGGCATTCAACACCGACTTCTATTGCGGCTACAGCCCCGAGCGCATCAACCCCGGCGACAAGCAGCACCGCCTGCCCACCATTAAAAAGGTGACCAGCGGCAGCACGCCCGAGGCGACCCAGGCCGTCAACCAGCTGTACGCACAGATCATCACCGCTGGCACCTACCAGGCCAGCAGCAGTTCAGCAGCAATGCCGATCGACGAGGCCTGCCAACGCCTTCATCGCCAATATGTGCACCGCAGGCGATCACGCTAAGCCCCATCGAATCCTGAGAGCGCTCTGAACTACAGTCATTAAAAAATGAGAATCCTTACCGTTTTTGGCACCCGACCCGAAGCCATAAAAATGGCGCCGCTCGTCTTGGCGTTGATGGCCGACAATCGTTTCGACGCCAAGGTCTGCGTCACCGCACAGCACCGCGAGATGCTCGACCAAGTTCTGGTGCTCTTTGGGATTGAGCCCGACTTTGATCTCAATATCATGAAGGCGGGGCAGGATCTGACGGAAGTCACCACGTCCATCCTGAATGGCTTGAAAGATGTGTTCAGTCAGTTTAAGCCTGACGTGGTGCTCGTGCACGGCGACACCGCAACCACCTTCGCCGCCAGCTTGGCCGCTTACTATCGGCAGATCCCGGTGGCCCACGTTGAAGCTGGCCTGCGGACGGGCAACCTGTATTCCCCCTGGCCCGAGGAGGGCAACCGCAAGCTCACCGGCGCATTGGCCGCACTGCACTTAGCGCCTACCGACCTCTCAAGCCAGAATCTACAACGGGAAGGTGTACCGCCCGATTGCATCATTGTTACTGGTAATACCGTCATTGATGCATTGCTGGAAGTTGTTCGAAAACTAAACGACGACGCTGCCCTGCAGCATCGCATTGCCGAACAGTTCAAATTCCTGTCAGGCGAGCGGCGCATCGTTCTGGTCACCGGTCACAGGCGCGAAAGCTTTGGTGGCGGCTTTGAGCGCATCTGCAAAGCTTTAGCCGAAACGGCCAAAGCCTTCCCGAATGTCGATGTCGTCTATCCGGTGCATTTGAATCCGAACGTCCGAGAGCCAGTTAACCGCCTGCTGGGCGGAATCACCAATGTGCACTTGATTGAGCCGCTGGACTATCTGCCCTTTGTTTATCTCATGAGTCGTGCTTACGTCATCCTGACAGATTCTGGTGGCATTCAGGAAGAGGCGCCTTCACTTGGCAAACCGGTGCTGGTCATGCGCGATACCACCGAGCGCCCGGAGGCAGTGGCGGCCGGCACGGTGAAGTTGGTTGGTACCGAAGTTGGCACCATCATCAAGAGCTTGGCTGAGTTGCTCACTGATGCGGATGCGTATGGGTGCATGTGTGTTACTCACAATCCCTACGGTGACGGCCAGGCCTGTCAGCGAATTCTGGCGGCATTGGTTGCCATGCAGTTCCGCGCGCCCTGACATTAGTGTCCAGCAATTTTTTAAATCTACCTATGAATTTCGAAACGATCTCTATCATTGGTCTGGGCTACATTGGCTTGCCCACGGCTGCCATCTTCGCTAGTAGAAAAAAAAAGGTGATCGGTGTTGATGTTAATCAGGGTACCGTTGAAACAATTAACCGCGGCCAGATTCACATCGTTGAGCCCGGGCTGGAGATGGTTGTGCGCGCCGCAGTTAGTGAAGGCTACCTCCGCGCCACTACCCGGCCCGAGCCGGCCGATGCGTTTCTTATTGCTGTGCCCACTCCATTTAAGGACGGGCCGAGCGGCCCCCATCACCCTGACCTGAGCTATATCGAATCAGCCAGTAGATCCATTGCTCCGGTGCTTAAGCGCGGCGACTCGGTCATCCTGGAGTCCACCTCGCCAGTGGGTGCTACCGAGCAAATGGCAGCTTGGTTGGCAGAGGCCCGACCAGACCTGAGCTTTCCGCACACGCACGGCGAGGCGTCCGACATTCGAGTAGCCTACTGCCCCGAGCGAGTGCTGCCCGGCCATGTTCTCCGCGAGTTAGTTGAGAATGACCGCATCATCGGTGGGATGACCTCAAGATGTTCCGACGTGGCAGCGAGCCTGTACAAAACCTTTGTGGAAGGCGAGTGCGTAATCACTAACGCTCGCACCGCAGAAATGTGCAAACTAACCGAGAATAGTTTTCGCGATGTGAATATCGCCTTTGCCAACGAGTTGTCCATCATTTGCGACAAACTTGAAGTCAATGTCTGGGAACTTATCAAACTTGCCAACCGCCATCCTCGCGTCAAAGTCTTGCAACCAGGCCCCGGCGTGGGCGGGCACTGTATCGCCGTCGATCCATGGTTCATTGTCAGCCAGGTTCCCCAAGACGCACTTCTCATTCGCTGCGCCCGCGAAGTCAATGACAGCAAGCCGTATTGGGTGTTAAAAAAGATTGGACAGGCTGCCAGTCGCTACAAAAACCCTGTGATCGCCTGTTTCGGTCTTTCCTTCAAGCCGAACATTGACGACCTGCGCGAAAGTCCCGCATTGAATATCGCTTTGCGGGTTTGCCGTCAAAAGTGGGGCAAGGTGTTGTTGGTAGAGCCGTATGTCGGGGTACTGCCGTTGGAGTTCTCTGATATGAAAGGGGTTGAACTTGTTAGCACTGAGCAGGCAGTCAAAGAAGCAGACATCCTCGTACTTTTGGTAGATCACAAAGAATTCGTTTCTATGCGAAGCCAGTTTGCTCTTCATCCTTGCGTGGTGGATACCAGAGGGATCCTCGGTTGATTGCGGGAGTATATAGTTTGCAAATTCAGATATTGGTTTTTCCTAGATGAAGCACAAACTCATTAATTTTGCATCGTTAACGACGATTCAGGTTTCCAACGCTGTCTTGCCTTTAGTGATTTTTCCATACGCCCTATCGATTGTGGGCCCCGTACT
Organism: Simplicispira sp. GW247-4R2A; assembly: GCF_059424465.1. Lineage (NCBI taxonomy): Bacteria > Pseudomonadati > Pseudomonadota > Betaproteobacteria > Burkholderiales > Comamonadaceae > Simplicispira > Simplicispira sp. GW247-4R2A. The sequence goes on from NZ_JBWKZM010000009.1 coordinate 33,498, forward strand.
GTACTCAAAAATCGTATTTTCTGAAGCGCTGTGTTTATTCCTGCTAACCGTGGTTCTATTCAGCTTTGAAGTGGATGGAGTGGCGCATGTCGTCGCCCTAGGATTCCGCCGGAATTCAGAGGAGTTATCCCATTTGTTCAGCAGCATCCTCTACTTGCGCCTGCTGCTGTTCATTGTCGGCGCACCACTGGTAATTCTTTCCGCCTGGCTGTTCGATCGGGAACTGCTTCCGCTCGTCCTGGGCTGGGCACTGGTACCACTTAGCTACGCAATACAGCCGAGCTGGTTTTTCCAGGGTTTGGAGCACAACGCGCCGGTAGCGGCGTTGTTCTTAGTCAGCAGGGTTGTCGCTGTCGGGTTGATCTTGGCGACCGTCCACACCCCTGCAGATTACGTTCTTGTACCATTTACGATCGGCATTTTGTACCTTGCGGGGGCGGTCGGCGGGGTGTCGTACGCGATGTATCGCTTCGGAATTCGCTTCGTGAAGATTCCGCCGACGCATCTGAAAACGATGCTATGGTCGGGAAAGGAGATTTTTTTTGGAAACCTAAGTGTTATCGCGTATAGGGATGCGAATGTTCTCATTCTCGGATTTCTTGGTGCTTCAGATGCGGGCATAGCCTCTTACTCGATAGCCGAGAAATTTGTCAAGGCGATTCAAGCGGCGGCAAGGCCACTTAATCAGATCTATTTCCCCAAGGCGCTGCGCCTAGCGCAAGCCGCGAGCGTACCAACCAGGAAGGTATTCTGGGATTTACTCCGGCTGACCCTTCCTCAGATCGGTGTGCTTGCTACTGGTGTGCTTCTTTTTGTCGGAATTTATGTGGGTATGGGGGAACAAATTCCGCAGTTTCGGCGTATTGAAAATGCGGACCAAATCATATTTTTGGCCCTCCCCATGACCATCACTACCTTTTTTGGCGTTTCCAACTTTATGTTTGGCATCGCCGGGCTGAACGCCCTCGGAGAAAGACGGTATCTACTGAAAGCACTGATCGGCACCGGCGTTTTTAGCCTCATATTGACCTCTGCGCTAGTTATGCTAACGGGTGCGCTGGGTGCCGCAATCGGATTTATATTGGCCGAGGTCGTGTTATTGATAGCTATAACGCGGAAATACTTTCAATGACGATTTTATTTTCCAGCTTTTGAAGATGGCGTCCAGTGATGATTGAAAAAGTCATGGCGATTAGTTTTAGCCTGTTAATTTTGGGACAGGCAGTCGTGGTTCGGCGCTTGGTTGGCACGTGGATTTTTCCTGCCTGTCTATTCGGAATGTTTTGGTTTCTTTATACTTTCATCCCACTGGTCAGTTTGTTGACTGTGCCGGTCGAGCCCTACGGAGTTGCATATATTTTAGTGTGCTGTCTGGCATTCTCTGCTACTGCGCTTGGATTTAATTGGCGCGCGGGTTTTGCCAGGAACAGGAGTCGGACTATTCGTCCCAACTATGGAAGTGTCTTCATTCGGAGGACTTTTTATGGAATGACTGGAATTGTGATATTGACCTTGTTGGTAAACACGCTTTTACAAGGCTTCTCTCTAAATGAGATAATTTCTAATCCGATAACTAGTGCTAATGTCTATATCGCGCGTCGATATTCGGATGATTTGATTTCCAATGTATTCTCTCAAATCAGCGTAGTTTTAATTTATCCCGCCGCCATACTTGGCGGTTTGGTCTATGCGAATCGTCCGCCCGGCCGTAAAGGTGTCTTCCCCATATTTATGACGATGCTTCCCGCGGCCTTGGTGATGCTGATACAGGGCGCCAAGGGGGCACTCTTTCTTGTGATTGCTTTGTTCTGGGCTGGTATTTTGATTTGTAAAACGAGCCGGGGAGAAAAAAATCTATTCAATAAAGGGGCTTTGAAGAAGATTGCGTTTTATTCCGCCTTCTTGCTGCCGGTGGTGGTTGCCTCATTCATGGCGCGTGGTTTGTACGAGGCCCGCGATACAGAAGATATTGTTAACGGTTTGATCCGCTATTTTGCATCCTATTCCTGCGCCCACTTGTATGCTTTCTCCGACTGGTTCGCACAGCAGGTGGGTGGCACCGCGACTATGTCGTACTTTACCGATGAAGGAGCAGATGGATTTTATACGTTTATGGCCTTATTCGTGCTATTCGGCAGTACTAAAGTCGCGCCGCCCGGTGTTTATGATGATTACTTCAAGTACGGCGACATATTAATGACAAATATCTATACCATGTTTCGCGGATTGATACAGGACTTTGGAATGGTTGGATCATTGCTTTTCATGGGAATGCTTGGATTCTTGCTGCATGTGGCATTTTGGCATCAGTTGACAAAGATGAGATCGCCATTTTCTACATCATTATTTATTCATTCAATTGGATTCTTTTATACGTCGTTTATTATTAGTTTGCTAATTTGGAATAGTATCTATGCGAGTTATATAATAGTGTCATTAATATTTATTATTAATGACATGTTTACAAAGTCGATTCAATTTAATAAATTCGCGTGAATTTGATTGCTTGTAATCCAAATATAAATTAAAATGAAAATAGGCTATATCTGCACCAATTACAATAATAGCTCATATACCTTGAAGGCGATTAAGACCTTACTGGCAAATCGACGGCATGAGTATATAGTGGTTGTGGTGGATAATAAATCAGACGTCGACAACGTCACGTTGTTGCGGGAGCTTGTGCGGGCTGAATCAGCTGTCCAAGTTATCTTTAATCAAGAGAATGTCGGGTATTTCCGAGGACTCAATATTGGTATAAAAAAACTACGTGCCATGCACCCTGATATTGAGTGGTTGGTGGTGGGAAACAACGATCTTGAATTTCCTGGCGATTTTTCCGACCGATTGGCGAGCAATGTCGGGCGCCTCCGATTGTATGCTGTTGTTTCTCCGGATGTAATTACTGTAGATGGCGAGCATCAAAATCCGCATGTGATTTCAAAAATAAGTACTATCCGTGAAATATTTTATGATCTTTATTACGCCAATTATTATATTGGCCTGATAATTACCAAGCTGGCGATGATGCTGCCTTTACTATCTAGGCGCGCCGACGTAGATCACTGGCGTATCGCGCAGCCGATCTACCAAGGCCATGGGTCATGCTACCTTTTGGGCCCACGCTTTTTTGAACAATTCGAAGAATTGTGGGCGCCCACTTTCCTGATGGCGGAAGAATTCTTTCTCAGCAAACAACTGAGTGAAGCAGGCCAAAAAGTCTATTACGAACCGGCGATTCAGGTGGTTCACCATTGGCACGCCTCGATGGCTGGACTGCCTAGTCGGCAACGCTGGGCCTTCGCACGTGACGCCCACCGCGAGTATAGAAAATATGTCAAGGTGTTCCGCTGGGATTGATTGGCGTTATTCTGCAAAAGAAATTACTAAAACTCATGGAATATATCCCGGAATCAAGCAAGAGGAGCTACCAAATTTGTGGCCACTGCGTCATGGATACGAGCGACGGCCAGATCGTCTTTGACGATCACGGTGTTTGTGACCATTGCAATGACTTTAAGGAGAATGTCGCACCGAATTGGCACACGGATAAGCGCGGCCATGACGAATTTCGGGCAGTCGTTGAGCAGATCAAGAAGGATGGTGCGGGGCGAAGCTTTGACTGCATCCTGGGCATGAGCGGCGGCCTCGACAGTTCCTACCTGCTGCACCTTGCGGTAAAGGAGTTCGGACTGCGTCCGCTGGTTTTCCACGTGGACGGCGGGTGGAACACCGACATAGCAGTTAATAATATTCAGGTTATTGTCGAGAAATTGGGGCTGGATCTTTACACGGAGGTGATCAACTGGGAGGAGATGAAAGATTTTCAGCTTGCCTTTTTCAAGTCTGGTGTGCCTCACCTAGATGTTCCTCAGGATCATGCGTTTATCGCTACGCTGTATCACTTTGCGAACAAGCATGGCATCAAGTACATCCTTAATGGTGGGAACATCGCCACCGAATGCGTCCGGAATCCTAAGGAGTGGCTGTACTATGGGACTGACATGGCGCAGCTGCGCGACATCCATCGTCGCTTCGGCACTCGCAAGCTGGACAGCTATCCATTCAGTAGTGTCTTGTTCCATAAGATATATCTTCGGTATATTAAGGGAGTTCAAGTGGTGAAGCCATTAAACTTTTTGCCTTACACGAAAGACACGGCCATCCAAACCCTCACTTCGGAATATGGATGGAAAGCGTATCCACAGAAACATTTTGAGTCGCGATTCACGCGTTTCTATGAAGGCTATTGGCTTCCAACCCGTTTTGGCTACGACACGAGGCGCGTTCAGTATTCCAGCCTTATCTTGACCGGCCAAATGACCCGAGAGGACGCCCTGAAGCAGCTTGAAGCGCCGGCCTACAATCCTGCAACCCTCGATGAGGATTTTGAGTATATTGCCACAAAGCTTGGCATATCAGCAGACGAGTTGCGTCACTACCACTACATGCCGAAGAAATCTTACAGGGACTACAAAAATAACGAGCGGATGTTTGATCTGGGAGCTCTGGTTCTAAAGAAACTGGGCGTGGAAAGATCGGTGAAACGATGATTGGAATTATCAATTACGGATCTGGTAACGTGGGTGCTATCGCCAATGTCTATAAGAAGCTGAAGATTCCACATTTCATTAGCAGAGATATCTCTGAACTTGAGGCTGCAGATCGGTATATTTTGCCGGGTGTCGGATCTTTCGATGCCACTATGGCGAACCTACAGCACTCGGGGCTGATCACGATGCTGAATGATCAAGTTCGAGGAAAAGGAAAGAAAATTCTCGGAATCTGTGTCGGAATGCAGATACTTGCTCAGGCTAGCGAGGAAGGTGTATTGCCGGGTCTCGGCTGGATACCGGGAAGGGTCCGAAAGATTGATTCTACCAGAATATTAAGCAGACTGAAGCTGCCGCACATGGGATGGAACTCTTTGACCAGCCAGGCCGACCATCCTATTTTTAAAGCGGTGGACGCTGAGACCGGATTTTATTTCTTACATAACTACTTTTTCGAGGCAGGAAATACCGAAGATGTGATGGCCACAGTGACCTATGGTGCTGAAATGCCCTGTGCTTTAGGCCGGGCCAATGTTTATGGCGTTCAGTTTCATCCGGAAAAGAGTCACAACAACGGGGTGGCCATCTTTCGAAATTTTTCTTTTCTATAATTATGTTGCGTTCACGCGTTATCCCGAGCCTGCTGCTTCATAAAGGGGGGCTCGTTAAAACGCGACAGTTTGGCGATCCAAAATATGTCGGCGACCCGCTCAATGCCGTCAAGATTTTCAATGAAAAGGAGGTTGACGAGCTGGCCTTTTTCGATATTGACGCATCTGCCATAAGACAAAGCCCAAATTTCACGCTGCTGAAAAACATCGCTGTGGAATCTCGCATGCCAATGTGTTATGGCGGGGGTGTAAATAGTGCTGAGATGGCCTCTCGCATTATTAATATTGGGTTCGAAAAAGTGTCCGTCAGCTCAGCGGCGTTGCACCGCCCGCAACTTATCCGGGAGATGGCGGAGACGATTGGGTCCCAGAGTGTAGTCGTCACCTTGGATGTGAAGAAGAATAGGCTCTTTTCGGGCTACACGATCTACAGTTACAACGGGAAGGAAAGGGTGAAGGCTGAGTTGTTGGAGTTTTGCCAGCAGGCCGTTGCACTGGGCGCTGGCGAGATTGTCATCAACGCCATCGATCGCGATGGGGAAATGAAGGGTTACGACCTTGATCTGGCGCGAAGTGTCAGGGGGCAGGTGTCTTGCCCCCTGACTTTCCTTGGCGGCGCCGGGAGCGTAGATGACATACAGGCCCTGATTAACGAAGTAGGCGTGGTGGGCGCGGCGGCCGGCAGCCTATTTGTCTTCAAAGGGCCCTATCGAGCGGTGCTCATCAACTACATGCGTCCGAGCAAATTGGTCTGACTACGCAACTTATGAAACAGATTTTTCAAGACATGGACAAAGGCGGCACCGCTGTTTTCGAGGCACCTGTGCCTCAAGTCAACCGCGAGCATGTACTGATCGACACCGCTGTGTCGCTTATTTCCGCAGGTACTGAGCGCATGCTGGTCGGCTTCGGCAAGGCGTCTTACCTTGAGAAGGCGCGCCAGCAGCCCGAAAAGGTCAAGATGGTGCTGGGAAAGATCCAGACCGATGGTCTGATGACTACCATCGAGGCCGTGAGGTCCAAGCTGGCCCAGCCGCTGCCACTGGGCTACTGCAATGTCGGCGTGGTGTCGCAGGTGGGGGGCGGTGTCGAGGGCATGAAGCCAGGGGACCGGGTGGTGTCCAATGGTCCACATGCCGATGTGGTGAAGGTGGCAAAAAATCTGTGTGCTCGTATTCCGGATGAAGTAGACGACGAATCCGCCTCTTTTGTGGTGGTGGCCAGTATCGGCTTGCAGGGAATTCGTCTAGCGCAGCCCACGCTGGGCGAGGCGTTTGTGGTGACTGGGGTCGGCTTGATTGGCCTGCTCACGGTGCAATTGCTGCTGGCCCACGGTTGCCGGGTGCTCGCGATTGACTTCGACGAGTCGAAGCTTGTCCTCGCGCGTCAATTTGGTGCGAGCACCTGCAATCCAGGTGTCTGCGAAGATCCGGTGGCGGCAGGCATGGCGTTCAGCCGGGGGCAGGGCGTGGATGGCGTGATCATCACGGCGTCAACTAAGTCCAGTGACCCAGTAACGCAGGCTGCCCGCATGTCCCGTAAGCGCGGGCGCATTGTGCTGGTAGGCGTGGCAGGTCTTGAGCTGAACCGGGCGGACTTCTATGAGAAGGAGTTGAGCTTTCAAGTATCGTGTTCCTATGGCCCAGGCCGGTATGACCCGGCCTATGAGGACGAGGGGCAGGACTATCCGATGGGTTTTGTGCGCTGGACCGAGCAGCGCAACTTTGAGGCGGTGCTGGACATGCTTGCTAGCGGGAAGCTGAATGTAAAGCCGCTGATCACTCACCGCTTTGCATTTGAAGACTCGCCCAAGGCATATGAAACTCTTACCGACGACAAGAGCGGATTGGGCATCCTCCTGCGGTACACCTCGCCGGTTGCGCAGCGTGCAATGCGCAATGTCACACTGGCGGCTGCCCGTTTCGATGTGCAACGTCCTGTGATGGGTTTTATCGGTGCGGGCAACTATGCCTCGCGCATGCTGATTCCGGCGTTCAAGGCCGCGGGGGCACAGTTTCACACCATCGTCACAGCGGGCGGCGTCAACGGCGTGATTCACGGTGCGAAAGCCGGCTTTGCCGAGGCTTCCACCGACATGGACGTGATGCTGGCCAACCCTACGATTAACACAGTTGCCATCGTTACCCGGCACGACACGCACACCAGGTTTGTGGCCCAGGCGCTGAAGGCAGGCAAGAACGTCTTTGTGGAGAAGCCTCTCGCCATTAACCACGCTGAGTTGGGTGACGTGCAGTCGGCCTTTGCCGAGGCGCATGCTGCGGGTGACAAGGATGGGCATGGACCGCAATTAATGGTCGGTTTCAACCGTCGCTTTTCGCCGCAGGTGCAAAAAATGAAGGCGTTGCTGCAGGCAGTGAAGGAGCCCAAGTCGTTCATCATGACCATGAACGCTGGGGCCATTCCGGCCAATCACTGGACGCAGGACAACTCTGTGGGCGGTGGCCGCATCATTGGTGAGGCTTGCCACTTCATCGACCTGATGCGCTTTCTGGCGGGCAGCCCCATCGTGGCCATCCAGGCCCGGCGCATGGGCGATGCAGCGGGCATGATCATCACGGAAGACAAGGCATCCGTCACGCTCGGGTTTGAAGACGGTTCGTTCGGCACGATCCTGTACCTGGCTAACGGCTCGGCGAGCTTTCCGAAAGAGCGCGTCGAGGTGTTCGCCGTTGGCCGCGTGCTGCAACTGGACAACTTTCGTAAGCTCAAGGGCTATGGCTGGCCGGGTTTCAGCAAACTGAACCTGTGGAAGCAAAACAAAGGCCAGAAGGCCTGTGCGGCGGCATTCCTGCAAGCTATTGAAAAGGGGGTGCCGGCCATCCCACCCGAAGAAATTTTTGAGGTGGCGCGTGTGGCCATCGATGTGGCGGAGCAGCTGCGAAGGCAATGACGGGCTTCATGTCGAAAGCCAGTACCGCATTGGCGCTAGGGCTGCCCAATATCGCTCGTGCAGCATCGTATCGCTTGGGCGTCAAGCTGGGGGTGAACCCGGTGCGGCGACTGCAGGCCTCTGTGCCGCAGGCGCCGTACTTTCAGAAGGCCGTGCTGCAGGCGGTGTCGATGCCGCCCGTGGCGGGTTGGCAGACGTCGGCGCAGCTGTTCGGCCACTGGCCGCTCCCTGTGACGGACGAGCCACCGAACTGGCTGGCCAACCCGCTCACTGGCCAACGTATGGCCGCGCCGGAGCGCGGGTGGTGGCAGATCCCGGACTTTGATCCGGCCGTGGGCGACATTAAGCTCATATGGGAACTGTCGCGCATGGATTGGGTGCTGATCTTTGCTCAACGCGTGCGCAACGGGGACGCCGAGACCTTGGTCCGACTCAATCACTGGCTGGCCGACTGGTGCGCGCACAATCCGCCCTATCGTGGCCCCAACTGGAAGTGTGGGCAAGAAGCCTCCATCCGCGTCATGCACCTGGCCATCGCAGCGCTTATCCTTGGACAAGTGTGCCGGCCCATGGCGGGCCTGCGTGACCTCGTGTACCTCCATTTGCAGCGCATATCGCCCACCATGCAATATGCCGTGGCGCAAGACAACAATCATGGTACGTCGGAGGCTGCGGCGCTGTTCATCGGCGGCAGCTGGCTAGCAATGCTTGGGGTTTCTGAGGGTGAGCAGTGGCAAAAGACCGGGCGCCGGTGGTTGGAAAATCGCGCCATACGGCTCATTGAGCCGGACGGCAGCTTCAGCCAGTATTCGTTGAACTACCACCGTGTCATGCTCGACACCTTTTGCATGGCTGAAGTGTGGCGTCGGCACATGGCGCTGCCGGCGTTTTCGAAACACTGGCGCGAACGTGCTCAGGCAGCCACGCAGTGGCTGCACTGCATGGTCAATCCGCTCATTGGTGACGGCCCTAACCTGGGTGCCAATGACGGCGCCCGACTGCTGCAACTGGCTGATACTGGTTATCGCGACTACCGTCCCACCGTGCAATTGGCGACGGCGCTGTTTTCGGAGGAGCGTGCTTATAGGCAAGATGGTCCCTGGAACCATCCCCTGCACTGGTTGGGCGTGCCCGTCCCACAAGCGCCAGCCTCGCAGCATGGTTCCCGTAAGTTTGATGATGGTGGTTTTGCCGTGCTGCGGCGCGGCGCGGTCATGGCCATGCTGCGCTATCCGCGATTTCGCTTTCGGCCCAGCCACGCCGATGCGCTGCATCTGGACCTGTGGCTGGGCGCTGACAATCTGCTGCGCGATGCCGGCACCTACAGCTACAACACCGAATCGCAGTGGCTCAACTATTTTGGCGGTACGGCCAGCCACAACACAGTGCAATTTGATGACCGTGACCAGATGCCGCGCTTGGGCCGTTTCCTGTTTGGCGACTGGCTCAAGACCTCGTTTGTCGAGCCGCTGATGGAAGATAAGCAGGGTTCTACCTTTGCTGCAGGCTATCGGGACGGGAAGCAGGCTAGCCACAGGCGCCACATCAGCCTAGGCGACTCGCACCTGCGGGTGGTGGACGAGGTGGCGGGGTTTGCGCGCAAGGCCGTACTGCGCTGGCGCGTGGCGCCGGGAGTCTGGCGGCTGGAGGGGCAGCGTCTGACAAATGGCTCGCATGTGCTGACGGTGCATGCCGGAATGCACATTGTCCGCTGTGAAGTGGTCGAGGGCTGGGAGTCGCGCCATTACCTTGAGAAAACCCCGTTACCTGTTCTGGAGATCGAAGTTCAGCAACCGGGTACTTTGACGACGGTATACCAGTGGGCAGAATGAAGGTTCTTTATTTTCACCAGCATTTTTCGACCCCAAAAGGCTCGGCGGGCATTCGTTCCTACGAAATGGCGCGTCGGCTGGTCGTTCGCGAGCATCACGTCACCATGGTGTGCGGCAGTTATGGCGGCGGTGTAACTGGACTGGCCATGCCGTTCGCGAAAGGGCGTCGCCGCGGCGTAGTCGACGGCATCGACATCGTCGAGTTCGACTTGGCCTATTCCAACAGTGACGGATTGGTGAAGCGAGCCCTGACATTTCTGAAATTTGCTGCGCGTAGCATCGGTTTAGTGTTTACCGAAAAGTACGATGTGGTGTTTGCGACAACCACGCCATTGACAGCAGGAATTCCCGGCATATTCGCGCGCTGGCTGCTTGGTAAACCTTTTGTGTTTGAGGTGCGCGACCTGTGGCCGGCGCTGCCCCGCGCCATGGGGGTGATTCGCAACCCGCTATTGTTGGGCGCCATGTCGGTGCTGGAGTGGGTGAGCTATCGCGCCGCCAACCGGTTGATTGGCCTGTCGCCGGGCATCGTGGAGGGTATTGCGCACCGAGGCGTGCCGCGCGAGCGCATTGCGCTCGTGCCCAACGGATGTGACCTGGATATTTTTGCCGACGCGGCGGAGCCTTGGCGGCCTGTACAGGTGCAGACGAGTGATTTGTTGGCCGTGTACGCCGGCACGCATGGCATGGCCAACGGGTTGGATGCTGTGTTGGATGCAGCAGCCGAACTCAAGCGCCGGGGCCGTGATGACATCAAGATGCTTCTGATCGGTCAGGGCAAGCTAAAAGCCCACCTGCAAGCGCGCACGGAGCGCGAAGGGCTTGCCAATTTGGTGTTGTTTCACGACCCTGTCGACAAGAAAAGACTGGCCAGCTTGATGTCGGCCACGGATGTCGGCTTGCAAATTCTGGGCAACGTGGCAGCTTTTTATTACGGCACTTCACCCAACAAGTTTTTTGATTACATCGCCGCAGGACTACCAGTGCTGAACAACTACCCTGGCTGGCTCGCGGAGCTGATCGGTCAGCACCGCTGCGGCTTCGAGGTTGCACCGAACAGTCCAGCGGCTTTTGCCGACGCGTTAATAAGGGCTGCCGGTGATCGAGATGCTTTGAAAGCCATGGGAGCGCGCGGCAGGGCGCTGGCCGAAACTGAGTTTGATCGTGCCTTGTTGGCAGATCGGTGGGTAGATTGGGTAACGGATGGGAGAAGCAATGAAACCGCATTGCTCAGAGATTCAGCGAACTGACCGTCGACGGTTAAGTCATATGAAACGCGTTTTTGATATTGCCGTAGCTTTGCTAGCCATGCTGATGCTGCTGTCCTTGCCTCTGGCGGCCTTGACCCAACTGGTGCGTCGCAAGCTCGGCCGACCGGCGTTCTTTCGCCAGGTGCGCCCAGGTTTGCACGGCCAGCCGTTCGAAATGGTCAAGTTCCGCTCCATGACTGATGCGCGTGGCCCCGATGGCACTTTGCTGCCCGACGCCGAGCGCCTCACGCGCTTTGGCCGCTTCCTGCGCGCCAGCAGCCTCGACGAACTGCCCGGGCTGTGGAATGTGCTCAAGGGCGACATGAGCCTGTTCGGCCTGCGCCCGTTGCTGATGGAGTATTTGCCGCTCTATTCCCCCGAGCAGGCGCGGCGCCATGCGGTGCGCCCCGGCATCACCGGCTGGGCGCAGGTCAATGGGCGCAACGCGCTTTCGTGGGACGACAAGTTCAAGCTCGACGTCTGGTACGTGGACCACCATTCGCTGTGGCTGGACATCAAAATTCTGTGGCTGACGGTGAAGAAAGTGCTGGTGCGCGACGGCATCAGCGCGGCGGGCGAGGCGACCATGCCGCGCTTCACGGGGAGCAAGCCATAAGCGTCCACGCAGTACCTTGCCTCGCCGGCGCCGGGAGGTCGAGAGGGTAGGCATGGCAGCTCGAAATATCAAGCAAGATATGCCTCCAGCGCTTATGCAGTAAGCGAAAGCAGCTATCAATACTAAAGTCATAAAGAAGAAAGAACCCCCACCATGCCGCAGCAGGACTTGTACGCCTTCTATGGCGCCGCTGCCGCCGGGGCCGCCATGCTTTTTGCTGATAGCACGCCTGCTGGGCGACAAGGGCGTGCGCGAATACGCCCAGGCCGCGCGCCGCGTGCGGGCGCTGCACCCCGGTGTGCGCTGCCTGCTGGTGGGCTGGATCGACACCAACCCCGACGCCATTGCCCAGCACGAGCTCAATGCCTGGGTGCAGGACGGCACGCTCGAATTCATGGGCCGCCTGGCCGACGTGCGCCCCGCCATCGCCGCGTGCAGCGTGTACGTGCTGCCCAGCTACCGCGAAGGCACACCGCGCACCGTGCTCGAAGCCATGGCCATGGGCCGCGCCGTCATCACCACCGACGCCCCCGGCTGCCGCGAGACGGTGGTGGAGGGCGACAATGGGTTTTTGGTGCCGGTGCAGTCGGTCGATGCGCTGGAGCATGCGATGCTGCGGTTTGTTGCCGACCCGGCGCTGGCGGGCCGCATGGGCCTGCGCGGGCGGCAGGTGGCAGAGGACAAATACGACGTGCACAAAGTCAACGCGGTGATGCTGCGTGAGATGGGGATTGCGTGATGTGTTGCGTCGAAAATTTATAGTGTTTTAGGCCCCTAGCGCTTATCCAGTAAGCGTAAGCAGCTATTGATTTTGAGTTTCAAATTCACGATGCACGGAAATCCGCCTGCGCCAGAAGAGGTAAGCCGTTACGGCGTTGCTGTCTTGCCAAGCTGCCTTTCATTTTGTAGTAACATGGCTACATTATTCAACTGTGTGAGGTGTAGCTATGACCATCACCACCTTAACAAGCCGCGAGTTCAACCAAGGCGCAAGCGAGGCAAAACGGGCTGCCAACAGCGGGCCGGTATTCATTACTGATCGAGGCCGGCTGGCCCATGTGCTGATGAGTTTCGAGGACTACCAACGGCTCACAAAGCAGCGACGCAACATTGCCGATGCGCTGGCGATGCCGGGGGTTGCCGACATGGTGTTTGAGCCGCCGCGCGTGACCATCGAAATCCAACCCGCTGATTTTTCATGATGTTCGTTCTGGATACCAACGTGGTGTCCGAGCTGCGCAAGGTGCGGCTTGGAAAGGCCGATGTGAACGTGGCTGCATGGACGCAAAGCGTCGATGCAGCCGATCTCTTTGTATCGGCCATCACCATCATGGAACTCGAACTTGGTGTTTTGTCGATTGAGCGTAAGGACGCAACCCAGGGGGCTATGCTGCGTTCGTGGCTGGAGCAGCACGTATTGCCCGAGTTTTCCGGACGCACGCTGCCCGTCGATACCGCCGTGGCGCAACGCTGCGCCCGGCTGCACATCCCTGACAAGCGCGGCGAGCGCGATGCACTCATCGCGGCAACGGCCCTTGTGCATGGCATGACGGTCGTCACCCGCAACGTCGCTGACTTCAAGCCAACGGGGGTCACTATCTTGAACCCGTGGGAGGTATCGCAGTGACAACAGCGCAGGAGAAACACTGGGCGCAGCCAGAGGCGCCATACAGACATTCAATCGTCCCATGAAGCGTTTTTTCGACATTGCCGCTGCCTTGGCGGCCCTGTGGAATGCCCAGGAGTAAATTGCAATGCGCAGAACCTTCGGCATTCCGGTGGGCACGCAGGTGCTTTCGCTATTGCGCGCCGACGCCGATCTGAAGGCGCACCCGCGCTATCGGCTTGCCAAACAAGGCGACGAAAAGGCGGCGCTGGATTTGGTCATTGATTTGGCGGTGCCCTGGTTGCTTGCCAACGAACATCGTTTCAGCAATGTGTCCTGTATCTTTGTGGCCCCGCACGCCAAAGAGGCCAGCGGCGACAATGCCATTCCGCAAACCTTGGCCGCTGTTTGCGCGGCAGTGTTCAAGGGCAGCGTCGATTCGAGCATCGTGCAGACGGATCGCGTATTTCACACGGGGGCCAATGCCATGGAGCGCATGGCAGCCCGCGCAAGTTTTGAGGGTACGGTGGTTTCCGGGGCGCGCTATGTGTTGGTGGACGATGTAACCAACCTGGGTGGCACCCTGGCCGAGTTGTCCCATTTCATTCAGTTTTATGGCGGCTTGGTGCATGATGTTGTGGTGCTGGTCAATGCGGGGCGGAACCCGTCCCTTGTGCCGCGTTCTAAAGACGTGCGCCTGATCCAGGAAAGGTTTCAACATGAATTCGTCCACATCTTCAACATTGAACCAGCAGCCCTCACGGCCAATGAGGCTAGTTACCTTGTCGATTTCAAGTCGGTTGACGCGATCCGAGATCGACGCGCTAAGGCAGAGCAAGAAATCGATCGCCGACTACGTTCAAAAGGAATTGCCCGCGCGCTTGGCAGCACTGCAGCGCCAGCTGCCCACCAACAAAGTGGGCTGACCCCGCCTGCGGCATCGCTCGAGCGCAATCCACCCACCTGAACCCCTGGCGCTAGCTGAGTCTGGTGCCAGGGGTTCAGGTATTTTTTTGGATCTAGCCCTTTTCCCATATACGCGACCAGCTATTGTTTTTGAGTTGAAATGAAACGCGCTTTTGATTTCATCGCCGCCTTGGTAGCCCTGCTGCTGCTCTGCCTGCCGCTGGTGCTGCTGACCCTTCTGGTGCGCCGCAAGCTAGGCCATCCTGCATTCTTTCGCCAGGTGCGCCCAGGCCTGCACGGCCGTCCATTCGAGATGGTGAAGTTCCGCACCATGGCGGATGCGCGTGGCCCCGATGGCGCCTTGCTGCCCGACGCCGAGCGCCTCACGCCCTTTGGCCGCTTCCTGCGCGCCAGCAGCCTCGACGAACTGCCCGAGCTGTGGAACGTGCTCAAGGGCGACATGAGCCTGGTGGGGCCGCGTCCGCTGCTGATGGAATACCTGCCGTTGTATTCGCCCGAGCAGGCACGCCGCCACGCGGTGCGCCCCGGCATCACCGGCTGGGCGCAGGTCAATGGCCGCAACGCGCTGGGTTGGGACGACAAGTTCAAGCTCGACGTCTGGTACGTGGACCACCGCTCGCTGTGGCTCGACATCAAAATTCTGTGGCTGACGGTAAAGAAAGTGCTGGTGCGCGATGGCATCAGCGCGGCGGGTGAAGCGACCATGCCGCGCTTTACGGGGAGCAAGCCATAGGCGTCCACGCCACACCTTGCATCGCTGGCGCCAGGCGGTCGAGAGGGCCGGCATGGCAGCTCAAAATTTCAAGCAAAATAGGCCTCCAGAGCTTATGCAGTAAGTAAAGGTAGCTATTAATACTGAAGTCACCAGCAAAGAAGGAACCCGCACCATGCAGCAGCAGGACTTGTATGCCGTCTATGGCGCCAGTGGTTGCGGTCGCGGCATCATGCCGCTGGCGCGCCAGCAGCTCGTGCTGGCTGGTGTGCCCGCCAGCCGCCTGGTGTTTGTGGATGACGCGCCGGGGCCGGCGCTGGTCAATGGTCAGCGCCTCATGACCTATGCGCAGTTTCTGGGCGAACCGGCCGCTGTGCGCTACGCCGTGCTGGCCATTGCCAAAAGTGCGGTGCGCGAGGCGCTGGCCCAGCGCTGCGCAGCCGATGGCGTGCAGCCCTGGGCTGTAACTGCAGCCAACGTCGTGCAAATGGACGATGTGCAGTTGGGCGTGGGCGCGGTGCTCAGCCCCTTTGTCACGCTGACCAGCAACATCCGCATTGGCCGGCACTTTCACGCCAATCTTTACAGCTACGTCGAGCACGACTGCGTGCTGGGCGACTTCGTCACCTTTGCGCCGCGCGTGCATTGCAACGGCAATGTCGTCATTGAAGACCATGCCTACATTGGCACGGGCGCCATTTTGAAGCAGGGCCAGCCAGGCAAGCCGCTGGTGATCGGCCGGGGCGCCGTGGTGGGCATGGGCGCCGTGGTGACCAAAAGCGTGCCGGCTGGGGTTACCGTGGTGGGCAACCCGGCGCGGATGCTCGTGAAATGACCCGGAGAGGCTGTCGCAGGCCTGCGCCCGAAGAGCGTCGTACCCAACAGGGGAGCCCAAAATTATCCTTTTGAGAAGGATAATTTCACGTAAAATGAGCTCTCATGCAGAGCCAATTTCGCCCCATCATCCGGCAAAAAATACTCGATGCGCAGGCCGCCCCCCTGCCATCGCTGACGCGGCGCGATGTGTGGCTTCCGGCGGTCGCCGGCAAGGCATTGGCGGTGATTGGCATGCGCCGCGCGGGCAAGACCAGTTTTTTGTGGCAACTGCTGGCGGAGCGCCACGCCCTGGGCGTCCCGCGCGAGGGCTTGCTGTACTTCAGCTTTGAAGACGAGCGCCTGGCGGGGCTCCAGGCAGCGGATCTGGATGTGCTGGTGGACGAGTATTTTCGCTTGCACCCGCAATGGCGTGATCAACGGCGTTGCACGTTTTTTCTGGATGAAATTCAGGTGGTAAGCGGGTGGGAGGTGTTTGCCCGCCGCTTGCTTGACAGCGAGAACATCGAATTGTTTCTGTCCGGTTCGTCGGCCAAGCTGCTTTCGCGCGAGGTGGCCACGAGCATGCGCGGTCGTGCCATGGAGGCGGTGGTGACGCCCTTCAGCTTTCGCGAGGCGCTGCGCCACGCCGGGCAGGAGCCAGACAAGCCGGCACCGAACCTGGGTAAGGCAGGCCAATCGCAGTTGGAGCACTTGTTGCTTGCCTATCTGCGCGATGGCGGTTTCCCTGAAGCGCAAGGCGTCGCCATGGACGCCCGCAGCCGCCGGGAGCTGCTGCGCGGCTATGTGGACGTGGTGCTGCTGCGCGACGTGATCGAGCGCCACAACCTGAGCCAGCCCCAGGTGCTGCGCTGGCTGGTGCAGCAGTTGCTGGGCAATACGGCGGGGGCGTTCAGCATCAACAAGTTCCACGCCGATTTGCGCTCGCGCGGTGTGCCCGTTGGCAAGGACAGCCTGCACCAGATGCTGGCGCATCTGGAAGATGCCTTCCTGCTGAGCAGCATTGCCCTGGCCACCGACTCTGTGCGCCGCCGCCAGGTCAATCCGCGCAAGGTCTATCCTGTGGACACCGGCTTGATGGCGGTGTTCGACCCATCGGGCAAACCCAATCTGGGCCATGCGCTTGAGACTGTCGTCCTGCACGAGCTGCAGCGGCGCGGCGCTGCAGTAGGCTATGTGCTCACGTCTTCGGGATATGAGGTCGATTTCCATGCCGCCCTTCCGGGTGGCGAGCAATGGCTGGTGCAGGTCTGCCTTGATGTGAGCGACGCCGCCACGCTGCAGCGCGAGGTGCGCGCCCTGCAAGATGCCCGGCTAGACTGGCCGCGCGCCCGCATGATGCTGGTGTACCTGTCGGCTCCGCCCGCCCTTGCCGTGCCTGCGCCTATCGAGCTGCACCGTGCCATCCATTGGCTGCTGCAGCCCATGGATGGCACGTCTTGAAAGTTGCCCTGCCGCTTGCCTGTTGCCACCACTTTCACAAAGAAAATGCTGAATACCCCGTTTTCTCCCTGGCCCAGTTTCACCACCGAAGAGGGCGACGCCGTGCGCGCGGTGCTGCTGTCCAACAAGGTCAACTACTGGACGGGCACCGAATGCCGTGATTTCGAGCGCGAATTCGCCGCCTGGGCCGGCGTGCAGCATGCCGTGGCGCTCGCCAATGGCACGCTGGCGCTGGATGTGGCGCTCAAGGCGCTGGGCATTGGCCCAGGCGACGAGGTGGTGGTCACGCCGCGCACCTTCATGGCCAGCGTGTCGTGTGTCGTCAATGCGGGTGCCACACCGGTGTTTGCCGATGTCGACCCTGATAGCGGCAATCTCACGGCGACCGCCATTGCCGCCGTGCTCACGCCGCGGACCAGGGCTGTTATCGTGGTGCACTTGGCGGGCTGGCCCTGCGATATGGACCCGATCATGGCGCTGGCGGCGCAGCATGGCTTCAAGGTGGTGGAAGACTGCGCGCAGGCGCATGGCGCGCGCTACCGGGGCCGCAGCGTGGGCAGCATCGGCCACGTGGGCGCCTGGAGCTTCTGCCAGGACAAGATCATGACCACGGCGGGCGAGGGCGGCATGGTCACCACGAACGACGAGGCCCTGTGGCGTGCCATGTGGGCCTACAAGGACCACGGCAAGAGCTACGCGGCGGTGTACGAGCGCGAGCACCCGCCGGGCTTCAGGTGGGTGATCGAGGGTTTCGGCACCAACTGGCGCATGCTTGAGGTGCAGGCCGCCGTGGGCCGCATTCAGTTGCGCCGCATGGCGGATTGGACGGCCCGGCGCACGGCGCATGCCGAGGCCATTTGGGCCGTCTGCCGGGGTTTCGACTGCGTGCGGGTGCCCGACTTTGCCGCAGCCACGGCCCATGCGCCGGGCAGTGTGCATGCGCAGTACAAGTGCTACGCCTATGTGCGGCCCGAGGCGCTGGCGCCCGGCTGGAGCCGCGACCGCATCGTGGGCACCATCAACGACCAGGGCGTGCCCTGCTACCAGGGCTCGTGCTCCGAGGTGTACCTGGAAAAGGCCTTTGACGGCACGCCCTGGCGCCCGGCCGCGCGCTTGCCCGTGGCGCGCGCCCTGGGCGAGACGAGCCTGATGTTCCTGGTGCACCCCACGCTGACGGCCGCCGAGATCGACCGCACCTGCGCGGTGGTTCGCCAGGTGCTGGGCGCGGCCGGGGGTGCTGGGGGATGAGGCGGGCGCTGCTGATTGCACGCGTGCTTTTCACCATGGCGCTGCTGGTGACCCTGGTCTGCCTGCTGGCCCCGGCCAATGCCGTGCTGGCTGCCAAGGTGTGGGCGGCTTCGTGGTTGCCCATGGCGACGGTGCTTGACGCGGCCGACGCCACGGCGTATTCCGACAAGCTGGTGCACGCCAGCCTGTTTGCCGTGCTGGGGGGATTGGCCGCGCGCAGTTGGCAGCAGGGCCGCCAGCGCTGGTGGGCGGTGGCGGCCCTGCTGCTGCTGGGTGCACTCACCGAGGTACTGCAATCGGTCATACCAGGCCGCAGTGCATCGCTGGGCGATTGGCTGGCCGATGCACTGGGCTTGGCGGGCAGCTTGCTGCTGGTGCCGCCAGTGCAGCTCCCCCGACCCAGATCACTCGGCTGGCAGGCGTGACCGTGCGTTAACTGGAGGGCTCTGACATGCAAACCAACTCGATGGCCCGTGGACTGCTGGCCCTTCCCAGGCCGGTCAAGCAGGTCGTGGCCATGCTGCACGATGTGGTCTTTTGTGGCTTTACGGTGTGGCTGGCGCTGTGCCTTCGGCTGGAGCGCTGGGTGGTCTGGAGCTCTGGCTATTGGCCTGCAGTGGTGGTAGCTATCGGCTTGGCACTGCCCCTGTTTGCCTACTTCGGGTTGTACCGGGCGGTGTTCCGCTACGCGGGCTGGCACGCCATGGTCAGCCTGATTCGCGCCATTGCGGTGTACAGCCTGCTGTACGCCCTGATCTTCACGGTGGTCGGCGTGCGGGGTGTGCCGCGCACGGTGGGCATCATGCAACCGCTGCTCATGTTCCTCATGGTCGGCATCAGCCGGGTGGGGGTGCGTTTTTTTCTGGGCGACCTGTACCGCCGCATGCTGAGCCAGGGCAACCTGCCGGGGGTGCTGATCTACGGCGCGGGTTCGGCTGGGCGGCAACTGGCGTCGGCCCTGCGCAATGGCCGCGAGCAGCGGGTGGTGGGTTTCATTGACGACGACGTGCGCCTGCACGGCCATACGGTCGATGGTCTGCGCGTGCATGGGGCGCACCAGTTGACCGTGCTGATCGCCAAGCAGCAGGTGGGCCATGTGCTGCTGGCCATGCCCTCGATCGGACGCAAAGAGCGCAACGCCATTGTGCAGCGCATGCGCCCGCACCCGGTGCATGTGCGCACGCTGCCGGGGGTGTCCGAGCTGGCCTCGGGCAAGGTCACGCTCAAGGATGTGCAAGAGCTCGACATTGCCGACATCCTGGGGCGCGAGCCGGTGCTGCCCAATGGCATTCTGCTCAACCGCAATGTGCGCGGCAAGGTGGTGCTGGTCACTGGGGCGGGGGGCTCGATTGGCAGCGAGCTGTGCCGCCAGGTACTCAAGTGCGCGCCGGGTTGCCTGCTGCTCGTCGAGATGAACGAGTTTTCGCTGTACCAGATTCACCGCGAACTCGAAGACACCTTGGCAGCGGCTGAGGGTGTGGCGCCCGAACTGGTGCCGCTGCTGGGCTCGGCGCAGAACGAAGAGCGCATGGGCGCCATCATGGCCGCCTGGCACCCGCATACCGTGTACCACGCCGCTGCTTACAAGCATGTGCCGCTGGTCGAATTCAACCCGGTGGAGGGCATACGCAACAACGTGTGGGGCACGCTGGCCTGTGCGCGCGCTGCCGCGCGCCATGGGGTGCAGAGCTTTGTGCTCATCAGCACCGACAAGGCCGTGCGGCCGACGAACATCATGGGTTCAAGCAAGCGCATGGCCGAGCTGGTGGTGCAGGCCTTTGCTGCCTCCGCTCCGGTAGTAGGGCCTGCGGGAGCGGCGCCCACTTGTTTCTCTATCGTGCGCTTTGGCAATGTGCTGGGGTCTTCGGGCTCGGTGGTGCCGCTGTTTCGCCAGCAGATCGCGCAGGGCGGGCCGGTGACACTGACGCACGCCGATGTCACGCGCTATTTCATGACCATTCCCGAGGCGGCCGAGCTGGTGGTGCAGGCGGGCGCCATGGCCAGCGGGGGCGAGGTGTTCGTGCTTGACATGGGCGAGCCGGTGCGCATTGTGGATCTGGCCTACCGCATGGTCGAGCTCTCGGGCATGCGCGTGCGCGACGCGGCCTGCCCGGACGGCGAAATCGAGATCAAGGTGACCGGCCTGCGCCCTGGCGAGAAGCTGTACGAAGAGCTGCTGATCGGCAACAACCCGCAGCCCACCACCCACCCGCGCGTGATGAAGGCGAGCGAAGTGTCACTCCCCTGGCCCGCCCTGGAGCACGAGCTTGCCACGCTGAACACTGCCATGGCAGCGGGCGACATGGCCACCGTGCACCGCATGTTGCAGCGGCTTGCAGGCTATACACCGATGGCCGACGAAACGGGTTCACTGCTGGCTGCCAGAAGAATCAGGGTCGAGGACGCGAAGTCGATTTTTGGAGACGCAGAGGGCGGCGTTCGCGCTTAAAAATTGTAGAAATTGGGGTGAGGTAGGAATTGGGGTCAGATTCCAATTATTTTCAAATAATTGGAATCTGACCCCAATTCCTACCCCAATTTCTATTCAAGCGTGCAGTAAAACCCGCCATCTTCGAACGGATAGCCTTCCACGCTGCGCGCATGCGGGTGGTAGCCGGTTGGGGCGTAGCGTTTTCCGCCGTTGTTAAGGGTGGCGCAGTACTGCCGTCCGGTCGTGAGCATCTCTTTTGGCACCGGGCCAAAGGCTTCGGGGTGGTCCCATTGCTTGAGGCCGCGCGCGTTCATGAACAGTTGCGGTGCATTGGGCGATGGCGCCGCACCAGGGCCTGTGGCGCAGCTGGTCAGCAGGCTTGCCGTGAGCAAGGCGGCTGCCAGGTGCATGCGGGGCCGTACTCCCTGAGTGGCCCATTGCGATGCAAAACCCATCCACCTCTGCATCTGCTTCAGGCCTTTGAGCGGGTGGGGCGCAGTGGCCGCAGATAGACCCCGAGCAAGAAAGCCGCCGTGAGCGCCAGCGCCGGGATGTGCATGTTGAATTCCACGGTGCTGTGCAGCAGCAGGGCGGTAGCCCCCAGGCCGCACCAGACACGCAGCGCCAGCTCGCCAGAGAGGCGCCGCTCGGCCCGGTAGGCGCGCAACAGGCGCACGCCCTGGACGGCCATCAGGCCTGCCACCACCAGCGCCAGCAGCACGCCGGGCAGGCCCAGCTCCATGAGCAGTTGGGCGTAGTCGTTGTGTGCGTATTCCACGTAATAGAGAGAGTCGGCCGCCTGGAAGCGTGGGAACACCGATTCGTAGGTGCCGGCGCCACTGCCCCAGGGCCAGAAGGCCTGTGCGCCTTCCAGCGTGGCGGTGGTGAAGTTGTGGCGCGTCTGGGCGTCCGCCTCCAGCGTGGTCGTATCGAG
Organism: Simplicispira sp. GW247-4R2A; assembly: GCF_059424465.1. Taxonomy (NCBI): domain Bacteria; kingdom Pseudomonadati; phylum Pseudomonadota; class Betaproteobacteria; order Burkholderiales; family Comamonadaceae; genus Simplicispira; species Simplicispira sp. GW247-4R2A. The sequence continues at coordinate 55,406 of NZ_JBWKZM010000009.1, forward strand.
CCGCTGGCCGACGCGTTCGGCGCCCACGCCGATGATCGCGAACAGGGCGAACAGGCCCGCAGCCACACCCAGGGCGATGCGCTGCTTGCGGCCCAGGCGCGACTTGAGTTTGACACCGAGCAGCAGCATGCTGGCGGTCAGCACCAGTGCAGCCGACAGCAGGGCGCCGCGCGAGAGTGTTGCCAGGGTGACGACCAGCAGTGCAAAGCCAAAGAACAGCCACAACGCCCCCGTGCCGCCAAAGCGCGCTTCGCCCTTGTGGCTGCCGCGCCCACTCACGCTCTGGCTGAACCAGAAGAACCACACCGGCATGAGCATGACCAGAAAATCGGCCAGGTGGTTGCGGTTGGCGAAGCTGCCGACAAAGCCGGTGGCGCTGTCCACGCCGAAATAGAGTGCGGAGCCGCTGCCCATCCAGAACTGCAGCACTGCCAGCAGCATCTGGCAGGCGCCGGCTGCCAGCAGCACCAGGAGGCATTTCTCCACCAGGGGGCGCGGCAGGTACAGCGCCGCGAAAAGCGTGGCCGCTGCCGGAACGCCGGAGAGCAGGGCGGTGAGGGTAGCTTGCGGGTTCAGGCTGAGCGCCAGCTCCTGCGGCGCCGTGCCGCCAGCGGCGGCCAGGGCGTCCAGGTAGATGCCGTGACCTGCCAGATGGCTCCACGATGGTGCCGACAGCGGGGTGAGCTGCAGCAGGCCCAGCCATACCGGGCTGCTGCCGACAAAGGCCAGCGCCAGCGCAAAGCCGAGGCCGCCGCGCGCCGCCTTTCGGCGTTCGCCCGTGGCTGGCGGCCCGCCAAACAGGCGGTCGAAGCTGAGTGAGCCCAGAAGCAGTGCCAGCAGCGCGGCGCTAAGCGAGAGCAGCCCGGCGAGCGCAATCTGCCGGTTGCCGCCGCGCAGCACAGGCGCCAGGGCAAGCAGTGCACAAGCCAAAAAAAACACCAACCAGTGACTAAGCTGGTTGGTGTCGGAGCGGGCGTAATGAGGTCGTGAAGACAATCAGCTACCGCTGGCTTTGGTGCTGGAAGTGCTGTTAAGGGCGCCAAGGGTTCCAAGGGTTCCAAAACCTACACCCATCATGCCACCAGCGCCCAGGCCGCCGAAGCCGCCGCCAGCAGCCCCGCCGCCGCCAGTAGTGCCACCGCCAGGAAGGCCAGAACCCACGGGGGCTTGAGCCAGACGCGTGGTGGAGGCCAAGCTCTGAACCGAGGCAATGGACTGCTCGCAGTTCAGTTTGGAGTTGACCGTGTAGTGCTGGCTGCCCAAGAGGGAGATACTGCAACCGTTGGCCAGCATGACCGTGGCCATGCCTTTGCTGGCGACCAGCACGGTGCTGCCTTCAGCCAGTGGCATGCCGTTCTTGGCGTGGGCCACGAAACCCTGGCCACCGACACTGACGGTGCCGACCACGTTGTCGAGCGTGCCGACGTTGGCTGCAGCTTGTGCCCCAAAGGCGCAGCAGGCAAGGGCAGCAATAGCAAGTTTTTTCATTTCTCTCTCTCCGGGTGACGGTTTGGTAAAGGTTATATCACATCGAAAAGGTGCGTGGCGAGAGGGTGCAGCGAAAAGTTTGCAGCCCGATGGCGTGCTAGCAACAGCGTTTGCCCCGCGTATGTTGACTTTGCCGCCGTCCGTTTACCGTGCCCGCCGCACTCTCAGCAGCTCATCCAGTACCAGGCAAATGGCGCCCAGCGTGATCGCCGAATCGGCAATGTTGAAGGCAGGAAAGTGCGAACCCGCCCAGTGGAAGTCCAAAAAATCGACCACGTAGCCGTGCAGCAACCGGTCCACCACGTTGCCAATGGCACCGCCGAGGATGCTGGAGAGCGCAAACGCAAACAGCCGCTGCCCTGGGTGGGCGCGCAGTTGCCAGACGATGAACAGCGCCGCCACCACGCCAAAGCCGGTAAACAGCCAGCGCTGCCAGCCACTCGCCTGCGCCAGAAACGAGAACGCCGCGCCGGTGTTGTGCGCCCGCACGATGCTGAAAAAGCTGGTGATGGGCGTGGCGTCGCCCAGGTGGTAGGCCCCGAGGATGAGCGTTTTGGTCAACTGGTCGATGATCAGGACGAACAGCGCCCAGCCGAGCCAGGGCCAGACGCTGCCGCCTGCGCGCGGGGCAAAGTTGCTGCGGGCCATCAGGCGTGCACCCGGGTTTCGCCGGTACCAAAGAGGTTGCTGGTGCAACGGCCGCACAGCGTGGGGTGCTCAGCGTCGTGGCCGATGTCGGCACGGTAATGCCAGCAGCGCTCGCATTTTTGGTCAGAACTGGCCTTAACGCTTATCTGTATTGCGCTACCAGCTACTAATTCAATAGCGGACGTGATGAACACGTACTTCAGATCGTCGCCCAGGCTGGCCAGCAGCGCGTGGTCTTCGGGGCCTACGGTGAGTTCCACCGTGGCCTGCAGCGATGCGCCCACGGTGCCGGCGGCGCGCAGTTGCTCGATCTCCTTGTTCACCAGGTCGCGGATCTCGCGAATGCGCGCCCATTTGGCCAGCAGCCCTTCGGCCGGTTCGCCCAAGGCGGTGTACTGCTGCATGAAGATCGATTCGCTGCCGCCGACGAATTTCCAGGCTTCCTCGGCGGTGAAGCTCAGGAACGGGGCCATCCAGCGCAGCATGGCCTGGGCGATTTGCCAGAGCGCCGTCTGCGCGCTGCGCCGCGCCAGGCTGGCGGGCGCGGTGGTGTAGAGCCGGTCTTTCAGGATGTCGAGGTAAAAGCCCCCCAGGTCTTCCGAGCAGTAGAGCTGCAGCTTGGCGACCACGGGGTGGAATTCGTAGACCTTGTAATGCGCCAGGATGTCGGCTTGCAACTGGGCGGCGCGGGACAGGGCGTAGCGGTCGATCTCCAGCAACTGCGCCTCGGGCACGGCATCGTGCACGGGGTCGAAGTCGCTGGTGTTGGCGAGCAGGAAGCGCAGCGTGTTGCGGATGCGGCGGTAGGCGTCCACCACGCGGGCGAGGATCTTCTCGTCGCCGGCGATGTCGCCCGAATAGTCGCTCGACGCCACCCAGAGGCGGATGATTTCGGCGCCGAGCTTCTTGTTGATGTCCTGCGGGTCGATGCCGTTGCCGAGCGACTTGCTCATCTTGCGGCCCTGTGCATCCACCGTGAAGCCATGCGTCAGCAGGCCCCGGTAGGGCGCGCGGCCCTCCAGCGCGCAGGCCAGCAGCAGCGAGCTGTGGAACCAGCCGCGGTGCTGGTCGTGGCCTTCCAGGTACAGGTCGGCCTCGGGGCCGCTGTCGTGGTGGGCGCCGGCGTGCGAGCCGCGCAGCACGTGCTGGAAGGTCGAGCCCGAGTCGAACCAGACTTCGAGGATGTCGGTGCTCTTGGTGTAGTGGGGCGCATCGTCGGCACCCAGTATGTCTTCGGCGGTGACGCGGCTCCAGGCTTCGATGCCGCCTTTTTGCACGATGTCAGCGGCCTGGTCCAGGATCTCCATGGTGCGCGGGTGCAGTTCGCCCGAATCCTTGTGCAGGAAGAAGGGAATGGGCACGCCCCAGCTGCGCTGGCGCGAGATGCACCAGTCGGGCCGGCCGGCAATCATGTCGTGCAGGCGCGCCTTGCCGTTCTCGGGGTAGAAGTGGGTTTGCTCGATGGCCTTGAGGGCCGTCTGGCGCAGGGTCTCCGGGGCTTTGTCCTTGGTGAAAACGCCTTCGCCCTCATCCATGCGGATGAACCACTGCGCCGCCGCGCGGTAGATCACCGGTGTTTTGTGGCGCCAGCAGTGCGGGTAGCTGTGGCTGATGGTTTCGGTCCCCAGCAGGCGGCCGGCGGCTTGCAGCGTGTCGATGACGACGGGGCAGGCCTTCCAGATGTTCTGGCCACCAAACAGCGCCAGCTCCGGCGCGTAGCTGCCGTTGCCCTGCACGGGGTTGAGGATGTCGTCCGTGGCCACGCCGTGCGCGACGCAGGAGTTGAAGTCTTCCACGCCGTAGGCGGGCGACGAATGCACGATGCCGGTGCCGTCGCTGGCGGTGGCGTAGTCGGCCAGGTACACGGGCGAGAGGCGCTGGTAGCCGTGGCTGCCGTCGTCGCTGGCCACGTCGTACAAGGGGTGCTCGAACTCCAGGCCGGCAAGCGCCTTGCCTGGTGCCAGGGCCAGCACCAGGCCTTCGAGGCCCCAGCGCGTCATGCAGCTTTCCACCAGCGATTCGGCGATGAGCAGCACACCGCGCGCCGTATCGACCAGCGCGTAGGTCAGTTCCGGGTTGAGGTTGAGCGCCTGGTTGGCCGGAATCGTCCAGGCGGTGGTGGTCCAGATGACGGCAAAAGCGTCTTTGCTGAGCGCGCTCAGGCCAAAGGCGGCGGCAAGCTGGGCCGGGTCGTGCGATTTGAAGGCGACGTCGAGCGTCTGGCTCTTTTTGTCCTGGTATTCGATCTCGAATTCGGCCAGCGATGAGCCGCAGTCAAAGCACCAGTACACGGGCTTGAGGCCCCGGTAGACGAAGCCGCGCTCGATCACGCGCTTGAAGGTGCGGATCTCTTCGGCCTCGTTTTCCGGGTCCATGGTCTTGTAGGGGTGGTCCCATTCGCCCAGCACGCCCAGACGCTGGAAGTCCGCCATCTGCTGCGCGATCTGCTCGGTGGCGTACGCCCGGCTTTTGGCCTGCATGTCGTCGCGCGAGAGCTTGCGGCCAAACTTCTTTTCGATGGCATTTTCGATCGGCAGGCCGTGGCAGTCCCAGCCGGGGACGTAAAGCGCATCAAAGCCTTCAAGCTGGCGCGCCTTGACGATCATGTCCTTGAGGATTTTGTTGACCGCGTGCCCCATGTGGATCTGCCCGTTGGCGTAGGGCGGGCCGTCGTGCAGGATGAATTTGGGCGCGCCGCAGCGGGCCGCGCGCAGGCGCTTGTACAGGCCCTCGTCGTTCCATTCCTTGACCCAGCCCGGCTCGCGCTTGGGCAGGTCGCCGCGCATCGGGAACGGCGTATCGGGCAGGTTCAGGGTTTTGCGGTAGTCCTGCGTGGGCGCAGGTGCAGGAGAGGTGGAAGCGCTGGGGGAGACGTCGGACATCGCGGATTCTCGTGAACGGTGGTGGCAGGCGGGGCGTGGTTGAGGGAGTGCCGGGGCGCCAGGAAAGAGGGGGCTTGGAGGCGCACAGCGCCGTGCGCGGGCGCCTCAAATTCGGTCGCGCGTGGTCTGGCGCCGGGTTTCTGCGTGGGCCGAAAACCAGGCCCGGGCGTCGGCGCAATCGTGGGCAATGCCGGCCGTCAGCGCACCCAGGCTGTCGTACCTGAGTTCGTCGTGCAGTTTGTGCATCAGTTCCACGCGGATGATTTTACCGTAGGCCCCCTCAGGCCCCAGGTGTGCTGGCCATTCGAGGCAGTGTGTCTCCAGCAGCACGCGCCCGCCGTTGGCGTCGCTCGGGTCCAGCGAGGGGCGGATGCCCAGGTTGGCCACGCCCGGCAGCGGCTGCGCGTCCAGGCCATGCACCCAGACGGCAAAAATACCGCTGGCGGCGGGCTTCCAATGGGCAAAGCGCAGGTTCAGCGTGCGAAAGCCATCCCCTGCGCCACGGCTGGCCTCGCCCAGCACCCGGCCCAGCTTGCGCCCGTGCACCACGTGGCCAGATATGGCGTAGGGGCGCCCCAGCAACTGCGCGGCGTCGTCCATGCGGCCAGCGGCCAGGGCGGCGCGCACTTCCGAGCTTGACACCCGCACCGGCTGGGCGCTGTCGCTGCTGGCCTGGGGGTAGGTGATTTCGTAGGAATTCATGCGCGCCACATCGAACCCCTGCGTCTGGCCGGCGCTGCTAAGCAGGGCGTAGTCGCCCGCGCGCTGGCGGCCGAAGCGGAAATCGTCGCCCACCAGCACATAGCGCACGCCCAGGCCGCGCACCAGCACGTCATTGATGAAGGTCGCAGGTGATTGCCCGGCCAGAGCAGCGTCAAAGCGCAGCACGATCGTTTGCTGCACACCAAAACGGGCCAGTTCAGAGAGCTTGTCGCGCAGCGTGCCGACGCGCGCCGGCGCGAGTTCAGGCTTGTGCAGCGCGGCGGCAAAGTAGTCGCGCGGGTGCGGCTCGAAGGTCAGCACGCAGCTGGGCACGCCGCGCTGCGTGGCTTCGGCATTGAGCAGCGCCAGCATGGCCTGGTGGCCGCGGTGCACGCCGTCGAAGTTGCCAATGGTGAGCGCGCAGGCCGGGGCGATGGCCGGGTGATGGAAGCCGCGAAGAACGAGCATGGGTCGATATGAATTTAATAGCGTTTAACGCACATGGGGCAAGCGCTGGACACCGATATGTCACGATTGGCGTATATTGTGACGCAGTGGCCTTGCTGCGCCCGTGTTGGCATTGAGGCGCCCGCTTGCCCCGTTTCCTGTGCATCTTTTAAGGAGGCTGCTCGTGAAAGTGTTGAAGCTCTCGGCCCAAGGTCTGCCCCAGTCGTGGATATCGCTGGAACAGGCCGCCACCCACTACGCTGCCGGCGACGTGCGCTGGGAGGTGGGGGGTGAGGTGGCGCGCTTTCGCGGTGGCAACAATGCGGTCACAGGCCAGCAGTCGGTGATTGCCATCAACAGCATCATCGGCACGCGCGGGATTCCGCGCACCAACCCTTTTGAGTGCCGCCCAGGCCTGACCAACGCCAAGCTTTTCGCGCGCGACCGCAACATCTGCGCCTATTGCGGCGGCGACTTCCACGAGAGCGAACTGACCCGCGAACATATCGTGCCCTTTGCCAGCCGGGGTGTTGACCACTGGATGAACGTCGTCACCGCCTGCCGCGCCTGCAACCACCGCAAAGGTCCGCGCACGCCCGAGCAGGCGCACATGCCGTTGCTCTACACGCCCTATGTACCGAGCCTGTGGGAGGATTTCATCCTGCGCAACCGGCGTATCCTGGCCGACCAGATGGAATTTCTGATGGCGCATGTGCCGCGAACGTCGCGCCTCGCGGCCTGAGCTCGGAAAATTTCGCTACGCAGCTTTGCTGGCACGTACCAGGTAAATTGGGGTCAGATTCCAATTAATTGGCCGTGACCGTCAGGCAGCAGCACAAGGCGCCAACAATAATTGGAATCTGACCCCAATTTCTACCCCAATTTCTATGGATGAACTACAAGCCTCTCAGGCGAACACACCCGCCGTGTCCTGCATGCGGCTGGAGACTTCGCCCAAGTGGTGCAGGGTGTCGCCAAACGTCATTTCCATCTGCGTGAGCTTCTTGAAGTAGTGGCTTCCGATGTATTCGTCGGTGACGCCGATGCCGCCGTGCAGTTGCACCATCTGCTGGCCCACGTAGCGCATGGATTGGCCCAGTTGCACCTTCGCTCGCGCCATGGCGGTGCGGCGTTCGCCTGCGGGCGCGGTGAGCTTGAGGCTGGCGTAGTAGCTCATGGAGCGGGCCAGTTCAAGCTGCATCTTCATGTCGGCGACGCGGTGGCGCAGCGCTTGGAAGCTGGCGATGGTGACGCCGAACTGCTTGCGCTGGTTCATGTAGTCCACTGTCAGCGCCACGGCTTTGTCCATCACGCCTACCGCTTCGGCGCACAGGGCGGCGATGCCGGTGTCCACGGCCAGCTCCAACGCGGCCAGGCCGTCTTGGGTGATGAGGGTGGCGGGCGCACTGGCGAACTGCACTTCGGCGGCGCGGCTACCGTCTTGCGTGACGTAGCCTTGGGCGCTGACGCCGCTGGCCGAGCGTTCCACGAGGAAGAGGGCGATCTGGCCATCGAGTTGCGCGGGCACGAGGTACGCGTCGGCTTGGTCGCCCGCAGGAACTATGCTTTTGGTAGCTGCTAGCGCATATCCAGATTGCGCTGGAGCCGCTTTTGCATCACATTTTTGGAGCGCGTAGCGCGCTTTGCGCTCTTGCTGTGTCAGCACCACCAGGGCTTCGCCGCTGGCAATGCGCGGCAACCAGGCTGCTTGCAACTCGGCCGGTGCGTACTGCGTGAGTACGCTGCTTGCGATAAAGGCGTGCGCCAGGGGTTCGAGCACCATGCCGCGGCCCAATTCTTCCATTGCCACCATCACGTCGATGGCGCCCTGGCCCAGGCCGTCGTGCGCCTCGGGAACGGTCAGGGCGGTCAAGCCCAGTTCGGCCAGTTCGCCGTAAGCGGCGCGGTCAAAGCCGCCGGCCGCCACGATGCCGCGGCGGCGCTCGAACGTGTAGCCCTTGTCCACCCAGCGGCGCACGGCGTCGCGCAGGGATTGCTGGTCGTCAGAAAAATCAAAATCCATGTTCTCTACTCCTGATGCTGACTTGCTGTGGCGCTTGGGCGCCGTTCACATTCAGCGAAGTTCTTGCTGGAATCCCCTCCCGGAGGGGGCACGGGGAGCAGTCCTGTCGCGCACCGCGTGGACTGCCCGAGGCTTTAGCCGAGGACAGTCTGGGCCACGATGTTGCGTTGCACTTCGTTGCTGCCGCCGTAAATGGTGGTTTTGCGCAGATTGAAGTAGGTGGATGCCAGCGGCGCATTGGCTACCTCGCCGCCAGGGAAGTCGCCTTGCCAGCCGGCCTGCATGGCTTCCTCGATGAAAGGTAAGGCAAACGGCCCGGCCGCCAGCATCATCAGTTCGGCGTAGCGCTGCTGGATTTCACTGCCCTTGATTTTGAGCAGGCCGGCAATGTCGAGCGAGTTCTTGCCCGATTTTTCGGCCGAGAGCACGCGCAGCACCAGCATCTCCAGCGCCACGATGTCTACTTCAAGCAGCGCAATCTGGTCGCGAAAGCGTTGCTCGTCCCACACGCCTTCGCGCTTGGCGATGCGCTTCAAACGTTCCAGTTCGCGCTTGCTGCGGTTCACGTCAGCGATGTTGGTGCGCTCGTGGCTGAGCAGGTGCTTGGCGTAGGTCCAGCCCTTGTTTTCTTCGCCGATCAGGTTCTCGGCCGGCACTTCGACGTTGTCGAAGAACACCTCGTTGACTTCGCATTCGCCGTCGAGCAGCTTGATGGGGCGCACCGTGACGCCGGGCGACTTCATGTCCAGCAGCAGAAAGCTGATGCCGGTCTGCGGCTTGCCTTCCGTGCTGGTGCGCACGAGGTTGAACATCCAATCGCCGTACTGGCCCAGCGTGGTCCAGGTCTTCTGGCCGTTGACGATGTACTTGTTGCCCACGCGCTCGGCGCGGGTCTTGACGCTGGCCAGGTCCGAGCCTGAGCCCGGTTCGCTATAGCCCTGGCTCCACCACACTTCGCCGCTGGCGATGCCGGGCAGGAAGCGCTTTTGCTGCTCGGCATTTCCAAATGCCATGATGACGGGCGCCACCATCACCGGGCCAAACGGGACGATGCGCGGCGCGCCAGCCAGCGCGCATTCTTCTTCAAACAGGTGCTTTTGCACGGCCGTCCAGCCGGGACCGCCAAATTCCTTGGGCCAGCCAAAGGCCAGCCAGCCTTTTTTGCCAAGAATCTTGGCCCAGCCCTGCATGTCGCTGCGCGTCAGGCGCAGGGCGTGGTGCACCTTGTGGGCGATGTCCTTGGGCAGATTGGCCTGCACCCAGGTGCGGACTTCTTCGCGGAAGCTTTGTTCTTCGGGGGTAAATGCGAGATCCATAGGGCTTGTCTCCTGTGAGGCTGCATTTGTAGCACGGTCGTTCGTTTTAAGCCTGTCCGGGCGGCGACATGGGCAGCCCCAGTTCGCTGCACAGCCGCTCCACCGTGGCTTGCAACTGCGCGACCTGGGCTTCGAGCTGCGCCACGCGTTCGCCCAGCGCGCTCGCTTGTGGTGCGGCAGCGGGCTGCGACAAGTCCACCGGGCCGCACAGCAGGTGCATCCAGCGCGACTCGCGGGCGCCGGGCGCGCGCGGCAGCAGCACGGTCAGCGGCCCGCCTTTGTCTTCGGAGCGTTCCTGCAATTCTTCCAGGAACGCTTCGACGGAGGACACATCGGCAAAGCGGTACCAGCGCTCGGCATTGGTGCGCAACTCGGCTGCCGTCTGCGGGCCGCGCAGCATCAAGAGGCCCAGCAGCACGGCGGACTGCTCGGGCACGCCAATGCCGCGCTGAAAGTTGTGCTCGTAGCGCGTGGTGCGCGAGCCGCTGCTCTCGAACACGAGACTGTGGCTGCGCAATGGCTCCAGCGCCGCCAGCACCTCGGCGTCGCTCAATTGCATGACCGGTTCGCGCGTGGTCTTCTGGTTGCAGCCCGCCACCAGGCTGGTGAGCGAGAGCGGGTAGCTGTCGGGCACGGTGCGGGCCTTTTCCATGAGCGTGGCAAGCACGCGGGCTTCGATGTCGGTCAGTGGCTGGGCCTGGGCGTCAAAACGCATGGCGAGATAATCTGGGAGATGAAGAACATCGTGATTCTGATCTCTGGCGGCGGCTCCAACATGGCGGCCATCGTGCGCGCTGCTGAGCGGGAAGACTGGGAACGCAAGCTGGGCGTGCGCGTCGCAGCGGTGCTGAGCAACCGGGCGGACGCGGGCGGCCTGGCCTTTGCGCAGGCGCGTGGCATTGCGACGCAGGTGCTGGAGCACAAGGGCTTTGGTTCGCGGGAAGCCTTTGATGCGGAGCTGATGCGGTGCATTGATGCCTATGCGCCTGCTCTGGTGGTGCTCGCCGGTTTCATGCGCATCTTGAGCGCTGGTTTCGTCGACCACTACCTTGGGCGTTTGCTCAATATCCACCCCTCGTTGCTGCCGGCCTTCCCCGGCCTGCACACGCATGAGCGGGCGCTGGCGGCTGGCTGCCGTTTTGTCGGTGCGACGGTGCACCAGGTGACCAGCGAGCTCGACGACGGCCCGATTCTGGAGCAGGCTGCGGTGCCGGTACTCGACGGCGACACCGCACAGGCGCTGGCCGCGCGCGTGCTGACGCAAGAGCACCTGATCTACCCGCGTGCGGTGCGGCGATTTTTCAAATAGCACACGCGAATGGGACAATCGGGGCATGCATCCCAACGCCCTGATAGAAGCCTGCGCGCAACTCGTGCGCCAGGCCCTTACCTTCGAGCACCCGGCCGACGCCGTGGTCTCGCGTTTCTTTCGCGACAACCGTGGCCTGGGCCAGCGCGAGCGCGCCGCCCTGGCCGAAACGGTCTACACCGTGCTGCGCAAGAAGCTGCTGTTCGACCACATGGCCCCTTCGGGCTCCGGCCCGCGCGAGCGGCGTTTGGCGATCCTGGGCTATGCGCATTGGCAGGACGAGGAAGCCCGCCGCGCCAACCCCCAGGCCAGGCACGGCCCGCGTGACTTCTTGCAGGGCGCGCTCAATGACCGCGAACGCCAGTGGCTGGCGCAGTGCGATGCGGTGGATGAGGCAGATTTGCTGGAGCGCCACCGCCACAACCTGCCCGAATGGCTGGTGGCGCCGCTCAAGGCGCAGTTGGGCGACGAGTTTTGGCCAGAAGTCACCGCTCTGTCGCAAAGCGCACCGCTCGATCTGCGCGTTAACATTTTTAAGGAAAAACGGCAGCTAGCGCAGGAGGAGCTTGCGAAAGCAGCTATCAAAACAGAAGTAACACCGTATTCCCCCTGGGGCCTGCGCGCGGTCGGCAAGCCCCAGCTTGCCAAACTGCCGGCTTTCGTGCGCGGCGCCATCGAGGTGCAGGACGAAGGTTCGCAGCTGCTGGCGCTGCTGGTGGACGCCAAGCGCGGCGAGATGGTGGTGGACTTTTGCGCTGGCGCTGGCGGCAAAACCCTGGCACTGGGCGCCAGCATGCGCAGCACCGGGCGGTTGTACGCCTTTGATGTTTCCGCCCACAGGCTCGACGCGCTCAAGCCGCGCCTGGCGCGCAGCGGGCTCTCGAACGTGCACCCGGCCGCTATCGCCCATGAGCGCGACGACCGCATCAAGCGCCTGGCCGGCAAGATCGACCGGGTGCTGGTCGACGCGCCATGTTCGGGCTTGGGCACGCTGCGGCGCAACCCCGACCTGAAATGGCGCCAGAGCCCCAAGACGATTGAGGAGCTGGTGGTCAAGCAGGCCGCTATCCTGGACAGCGCCGCGCGCCTGCTCAAGCCCGGCGGCCGGCTGGTGTACGCCACCTGCAGCGTGCTGCCGCAGGAAAACGAGGAGATCGCCGAGGCGTTTTCAGCAGCGCATCCGGAGTTTGTTCCTCTGGAAGTGGGGGAGGTGCTGGCGCAACTCAAGGTGCCGGATGCCGCGTCTCTGTGCAGCGGCGGAGAAGCTGGCACGCGCTACCTGCGCCTGTGGCCGCACCGGCACAAAACCGACGGCTTTTTTGCCGCGGTGTGGCAGCGCAAATAGCGTTTCTAAAGACAAAAAAACCGCCGGGCTCGCGCCGGGCGGTTTTTTTACGTGGAATGGGCCGAGTTACTTCAGCTTCATTTCCTTGTACTCGACGTGCTTGCGAGCCTTGGGATCAAATTTCATGATCAGCAGCTTCTCGGGCATCGTCTTCTTGTTCTTGGTGGTGGTGTAGAAGTGGCCGGTACCCGCAGTGGATTCCAGCTTGATCTTGTCGCGTCCGCCTTTGCTTGCCATGGTGGTTCTCCTTAAGCCTGGCCACGTGCGCGCAGGTCTGCGAGCACCGAATCAATACCGTTTTTGTCGATCAGACGCAAACCGGCGTTGGAAATGCGCAGGCGCACCCAGCGGTTTTCGCTCTCGACCCAGAAACGGCGGTATTGCAGGTTTGGCAGAAACCGGCGCTTGGTTCTGTTGTTGGCGTGGGAAACGTTGTTCCCGACCATGGGCTTCTTGCCCGTGACTTCGCAGACGCGTGCCATGTGGACACTCCGATACTTTTTAACGGCCGCCTGCTGGCGCCTTCGAACTATTTTCGAAAGCCCGCCGGCGGCCTCACCTCGCCAGAAAGGGTGGCGGTAACCCGATTTGCCTGTAGCCCAAAGGGCCTCGAAAGAGCGCCACAAAGAGGCGCGTGATTTGGCAAAGCCGCAGATTATAGCGCGTGTCAGGTCAGCGACTGCTGCTCCAGGTAGCGCTGTGCGTCGAGTGCCGCCATGCAGCCCGTGCCGGCGCTGGTAATGGCCTGGCGGTAGACATGGTCTTGTACGTCGCCCGCGGCAAAGACGCCTGGTACCGAGGTCTGCGTGGCAAAGCCCTGCATCCCGCCTTGCGTGACGATGTAGCCGTTCTCCATCGTCAACTGGCCCTTGAAGATGTCGGTGTTGGGTGCGTGGCCGATGGCGATGAAACAGCCTTGCAGGGCGATGTCCTCGGTGTGGCCATCCTGCGTGCTCTTGATGCGCACGCCGGTGACGCCGGTAACGTCGCCCAGCACTTCGTCCAGGGTGAAGAAAGTCTTGAGCACGATTTTGCCGGCGGCGACCTTTTCCATCAGTTTGTCCACCAGAATCGGCTCGGCCTTGAATTTGTCGCGGCGGTGGATCAGTGTCACCTTGCTGGCGATGTTCGAGAGGTACAGGGCCTCTTCCACGGCGGTGTTGCCGCCGCCGATCACGCAGACTTCCTGCTCGCGGTAGAAGAAGCCGTCGCAGGTGGCGCAACCCGATACGCCCTTGCCCATGAAGGCTTCTTCCGTGGGCAGGCCCAGGTATTTGGCCGAGGCGCCTGTGGCGATGATGAGCGCATCACAGGTGTAGCTGCCGGTGTCGCCCGAAAGGGTGAAGGGGCGCTTGCTGAAATCGACCTGGCTGATGTGGTCGAAGATGATTTGCGTCTTGAAGCGCTCGGCGTGCTCCAGGAAGCGCTGCATCAGCTCGGGGCCCTGCACGCCTTGCACGTCGGCCGGCCAGTTGTCCACCTCCGTGGTGGTGGTGAGCTGGCCGCCTTGGGCCATGCCGGTGATGAGCACGGGCTTGAGGTTGGCGCGGGCGGCGTAAATGGCGGCGGTGTAGCCGGCGGGGCCGGAACCTAGGATGAGGACTTGCGCGTGCTGGGGTGTAGGCATGGTAAAAGCTCGGGTTTTGCCGCCCGGCAGGCCTGCCAGCGAGGCAGATGCGGGGCGCGAGGGACAAGCCCCAAGTATCGGCCAAAGTCGCATCGACCGGTGCTGCCGTGTGCTCTGGCCTTGCCCTGAGTCAGGGTTCGCGGACAGATTCATCCAATGAGAGGCAAGCATGTCCATCGTGACCAATCTCGATCTTCTGCGGCGTGTGCCGCTGTTTTCGCGCTTGACGGCGTCCCAGGCGGAAGCGCTCGGGGGCGCCGTGAACAAGCGCCGCTTCAAGCGCGGCGAGCCGCTGGTGCTGCAGGGCCAGAAATCGGATGCCTTGTACCTGCTGCTGACGGGCCGCGCGCGCGTGAGCGCCGCCGATGCGCGTGGTCGCGAGGTGATTTTGGCCACGCTGGTGCCGGGCGACTACCTGGGGGAGATGAGCCTTATCGACAATGAGCCGCATTCGGCCTCGGTTCATGCGCTGGTGCAGACCGATGTGCTGGAGCTTGGCCGTGCCGAGTTCGTGCGCTGCCTGGCGGAGAACGCGAGCATGTCGCTGGTGGTGATGCGCGGCCTCGTAAAGCGCTTGCGCCATGCCGACCGCAAAATCGAATCGCTGGCGCTTCTGGACGTGTACGGGCGCGTGGCGCATGCCTTGCTCGATCTGGCCGAGACGGATGCCAATGGGCAGACGCTGATCCGGGAAAAAATTTCGCGCCAGGAAATGGCCAAAACCATTGGCGCTTCGCGCGAAATGGTCAGCCGCGTGATGAAAGATCTGGAGACGCGCGGCTTTATTGAAACCCTGCCCAGCGGCGCCACGGCGCTGCGCAGCCGCCTGCAGTCGCTGGGCTAGTGCCGTGAGTTGAAAGTTCGTTTCAGAAAGCTGCCGAGAATCGCCGCCATGCCGCGTTGCAAATCCTCGCGATAGCTCCGGCTATCGCTGTGGTTTTCGCCTTGCCTGACGACGATTTCGACACCTTTTACTTCTTCAACGTACTTTCAACTCGCGACACTTGTCGAATGCCGCTGCGGTAAGCTTCCCATGCACTTATGACGTATTCGCTCAATACCCTGAACGCCTCTTCTCCTGGGAAGAGCCTTCCGCGCAGCGTGGGCGCGCGTGTAGGCCATGAACTGCTTGTGCTGGCCGGGCTGTTTGCCTGTCTGGTGTGGTTGCTCGCCCTGTGGAGCTACGCGCCGCAGGACCCGGCCTGGTCCACCTCGGGAGCCTCTGCGAGCGGCGTGGTGCACAACCGCATGGGCTTGGCAGGCGCCTGGCTTGCAGACGTGAGCTATTTCGTTTTTGGTTTTTCCGTCTGGTGGTGCCTGGCGGCCGCCATAGGCGCGTGGGCGGCGTCCCTGACGCGCCTGCTGCGCGGTGGCGCAGCGGCAGAAGAGGGCACTTCGCCCAGGCGCCCGGCAACGCTGCGCATCTTGTTCTGGGGGGGGCTGGCCTTGCTGCTGGCGGCGAGTTGTGCTCTGGAATGGACGCGCATGTACCGTTTTGAAGCCTTGTTGCCCGGCCATGCGGGGGGCGTTCTGGGCTATGTGCTGGGGCCCCTGGCCATGCGCTGGCTGGGGTTTACGGGCTCCGGCCTGGTCGGCATCGTGCTGGTGGTGCTGGGCTCGGCACTGGTGTTCCGCTTCTCCTGGAGCCGGGTGGCCGAAGGCCTGGGCGCACGCATCGACACGCTCTTGCAGTCCACCCGCGCGCGGCGCGAAGTGGCGATCGACTTGGCGGAAGGCCGGCGCGCTGCCCGCGCCCGCGAGAAGGTGGTGAGCGGCGAGCGCACCGACATCGAGACGCACCACCCGATGCCGATCCAGATCATCGAGCCGGTACTGGTCGACGTGCCGCAAAGCACCCGCGTGGTGAAAGAGCGGCAAAAGCCCTTGTTCACCGATCTGCCCGACAGCCGGCTGCCGCAGGTTGATTTGCTGGACCCGGCGCAGCAGCAGCGCGAGAGCGTATCGCCCGAGACGCTGGAGATGACCAGCCGCATGATCGAGAAGAAGCTCAAGGACTTCGGCGTCGAGGTGCGGGTGGTGGCGGCCATGCCCGGCCCAGTCATTACGCGCTACGAGATCGAACCCGCCACGGGCGTGAAAGGCTCGCAGATCGTCGGCCTGGCGAAAGACCTGGCGCGTTCGCTCAGCCTGGTGTCGATTCGCGTGGTCGAGACGATTCCCGGCAAGAACTACATGGCCCTCGAATTGCCCAATGCGCGCCGCCAGACCATCAAGCTGAGCGAAATCCTGGGTTCGCAGATTTACCACGAGGGCAAAAGCCTGCTCACCATGGGCCTGGGCAAGGACATCGTCGGCAACCCGGTGGTGGCCGACTTGGCCAAGATGCCGCACGTGCTGGTGGCCGGCACCACGGGTTCGGGCAAGTCGGTCGGTATCAACGCCATGATTTTGAGCCTGCTCTACAAGGCCGAAGCGCGCGACGTGCGCCTGTTGATGATCGACCCCAAGATGCTGGAAATGTCGGTCTACGAAGGCATTCCGCACCTGCTGGCGCCTGTCGTCACCGACATGAAGCAGGCGGCGCACGGGTTGAACTGGTGCGTGGGCGAGATGGAGCGGCGCTACAAGCTGATGAGCAAACTCGGTGTGCGCAACCTTGCCGGCTACAACGTGAAGATTGACGAGGCCAAGGCGCGCGGCGAGTCCATTCCCAACCCCTTCAGCCTGACGCCCGAGGAGCCGGAGCCGCTGGAGCGCCTGCCGCACATCGTCGTCATCATCGACGAGCTGGCCGACCTGATGATGGTCGTGGGCAAGAAGATCGAAGAACTCATCGCCCGCCTGGCGCAGAAGGCGCGCGCAGCCGGTATTCACCTCATTTTGGCCACCCAGCGCCCGAGCGTGGACGTGATTACCGGGCTCATCAAGGCCAATATCCCCACCCGCATCGCCTTCTCGGTGGGCTCCAAGATCGACAGCCGCACCATCCTGGATCAGATGGGCGCTGAAGCCCTGCTGGGCATGGGCGACATGCTCTATATGGCCAGTGGTTCCGGCTTGCCGGTGCGCGTGCACGGCGCTTTCGTTTCCGATGAAGAAGTGCACCGCGTTGTCAGCTACCTCAAGACCCAGGGCGAGCCCGACTACATCGAGGGCGTGCTGGAGGGCGGAACTGTGGACGGCGAGGGCGATCTGTCTCTGGATGGTGATGCTGGCGGCGAGAAGGACCCGATGTACGACCAGGCGGTCGAGATCGTGCTCAAGGACCGCAAGGCCAGCATCAGCTATGTGCAGCGCAAGCTCCGCATCGGCTACAACCGCTCGGCGCGTCTGTTGGAAGACATGGAAAAAGCGGGCCTGGTCAGCGGCCTGACCACCAGCGGGCAGCGCGAGGTGCTGGTGCCGGCGAGGGAGTAGAGGCATCCCCCTGAGCGGCTGCGCCGCTTCCCCCTTCTCTCGAATCGCTGCGCGATTCGGGAAGGGGGACGACACCGGCGCGGCGGGGCGGCCCTTGCGCGGTGTCCGCTGGTAGAGGAAGCGCCCTTATTCCTACGTCGGTGTTGGCTCCCGCGGCGATAGAACAGAAGCCGACTTTGAAGGTATTTGAATGAAGAAAACGATTGCTGCGATTTTCATAGCTGCTTGCGCAAGCGCAGCAAGCGCTGACGGCCTAAAAAGCCTTGAAACTTTTATGCAGAACACGCACTCGGCGCAGGCAGAGTTCACGCAGGAGGTGACGGCGCCCTCCAAGAACGGGCAGGCGCCGCGCGTCAAAACGTCGAGTGGCAGCTTTGCCTTTGAGCGCCCAGGGCAATTTCGCTTTGATTACAGGAAGCCGTTCGTGCAGACCATCGTTGCCGATGGCAAGACGCTGTGGCTCTATGACGCTGACCTGAACCAGGTGACCGAGCGCGCACAGGCCAAAGCGCTGGGCAGCACGCCCGCTGCGCTGCTGGCCTCGGCGCCCAATTTGCAGGCGCTGACGAAAGATTTCACGCTGGAATCCGCCCCCGAGCAGGATGGTTTGCAGTGGGTGCACGCCACGCCGAAAGCCAAAGATGGGCAGTTGCAGAGCGTGCGCGTCGGCCTGCGCGGCGAGCAGTTGGCGGCGCTGGAAATCTTGGACAGTTTCGGTCAGCGCTCCATGATCCGTTTCGACAAGGTGCAGGCCAATGCGGCTTTGCCGGCTTCCACGTTCGACTTCAAGGTGCCGCAGGGGGCCGATGTGCTCAAACAGTAATGCGGCCCACAGTCAGGCCAGCAGCAACAGCGCCAGACCGAGGGCAGCCGGAACGGTCTGGATGAACAGGATCTTGCGGCTCGCGGTCGCAGCGCCGAACAGCCCCGCCACGGCCACGCACAGCAGGAAGAACACTTTTACCGCCAGCCCCGCGTCGCCCAGCCACAGGCCCCAGAACAGCCCCGCGGCCAGAAACCCGTTGTACAGCCCCTGGTTGGCGCCCAGGACCTTGGTGGCCGTCGCCAGTTCCTGGTTTAGGCCAAAGGCGCGCAGCCCGGCGGGCTTGTCCCACAAAAACATCTCCAGCACCAGGATATACACATGGAGCAGGGCGATGGCGGCGACGACGATGTTGGCGGCGAGCAGCATGGCGGACGGGTGTGCAGGGTGAGAAGTCCCGCAGCATAGCGGCCTTGGCGTTACTGTGTTGGTGAGGGTCGCTGTAAAACCGTTGTAATAGCGCTATGCACCACGCCCACTTTGCCCCGTAACGTGCCCGCCGCCAAACTCTCCTCCCACCAGCCTCTGGCCGAGCGTCTGCGCCCACGCCGACTCGCCGACGTGGTCGGCCAGCAAAAGATACTCGGCCCGGGCATGCCGCTGCGCCTCGCGTTTGAGTCCGGGCGCCCGCACAGTTGCATCCTGTGGGGCCCACCGGGCGTGGGCAAGACGACGATTGCGCGGCTGATGGCCGATGCCTTCGATGCCCAGTTCATCAGCATCAGCGCGGTTCTTGGTGGGGTCAAGGACATTCGCGAGGCGGTCGAGCGGGCGCAGGCGGTGCAATCGGGCCTGCACCCGCAGCCGACGCTGGTCTTCGTCGATGAGGTGCACCGCTTCAACAAGAGCCAGCAAGACGCCTTTCTGCCGCACGTTGAGAGCGGGCTGTTCACCTTCATCGGCGCCACCACGGAAAATCCTTCGTTCGAGGTGAATTCGGCGCTGCTCTCGCGCGCCACGGTTTATGTGCTGGAGCCGCTCACCGCCGAAGATTTAAAGAAAATAGTGGTCCTGGCGCAGGCGCAGCAAGGGGTTCCAGCTATTGAACAAATAGCAATCGAGCGTTTGGTGGCGTATGCCGATGGCGATGCGCGCCGCCTGCTCAACACGCTGGAGACGCTCACCATGGCGGCTGCGCAGGAGCAACTGCAAGCAATCACCGACGCCTGGGTGCTCAGCGTGCTGGGCGAGCGCATGCGCCGCTACGACAAAGGCGGTGAGCAGTTCTACGACACCATCAGCGCGCTGCACAAGTCGGTGCGCGGCTCGGACCCAGACGCCGCGCTGTACTGGCTGGTGCGCATGCTCGACGGCGGCGCCGACCCGCGCTACATGGCGCGGCGCATGGTGCGCATGGCGAGCGAAGACATCGGCCTGGCCGACCCGCGTGCGCTGCGCCTGGCGCTGGACGCCGCCGAGGTGTATGAGCGCCTGGGCAGCCCCGAGGGCGAGCTGGCGCTGGCGCAGTGCGTGGTCTATCTGGCCGTGGCGCCCAAATCCAATGCGGTCTACAAGGCCTACAACGCTGCCCGTGCCTTGATCAAACAGGACGGCACGCGCCCCGTGCCCATGCACTTGCGCAATGCGCCCACCCAATTGATGAAGCAGCTCGACTATGGCAAGGGCTACCGCTACGCGCACGACGAAGAGGGCGGTTTTGCCGCGGGCGAAAGCTATTGGCCGGAGGGCATGCAGGCGCCAGATTTTTACCGGCCGGTCCGCAGGGGGCTGGAGATACGCATTGCCGAGCGGCTGGACGAGCTGCGGGCACGCAACGCGCAGGCGCAGGATGGCAAAGCGGAAGATGGCCGATAAGAGCGTGCACCTTGGATGTGCATGAAAAGTAGCTAATCTTATGTTTTACGCACACCTCTGATGCGTCCCGAATCCAAGGGAAAACCCCTCCAGTGCCGCAGTGGTGCTGGGTATGCATCTCGCTACAATTCCGCCTTCAAACCCGCACGGCAGCTTTCCTGGCGGGTTTTTTGCTAGATGGCAGACAGGCCCAAAAAGCCGCACCGTATTCCCGGTGCCTGACCCTGAGCCCGTCACACACGAAGGACTTTTTTATGGACATCTTGCTGCAGCAGATCATCAACGGTCTGGTTCTCGGCAGCATGTACGCCTTGATAGCCTTGGGCTACACCATGGTGTACGGCATTATTCAATTGATCAACTTTGCCCACGGCGAGGTGCTGATGGTGGGGGCACTCACCAGTTGGAGCTGCATCGGCATGATGCAATCGTCCATGCCCTGGGCGCCTGGGTGGCTGATCTTGCTGCTGGCAACCATCATTGCCTGCATCGTCGCCGCGGCGCTCAATTTCACGATTGAGAAGGTGGCCTACCGGCCCCTGCGCAACGCCTCGCGTCTGGCTCCCCTGATCACCGCGCTGGGCATGTCCATCTTGCTGCAGACGCTGGCCATGATCATCTGGAAGCCCAACTACAAGCCCTACCCGACGCTGCTGCCCGCCGCGCCGTTCGAGGTCGCAGGCGCGGTGATTACATCCACGCAGATTCTGATTCTGGGCGTCACGGCGATCTCGCTGGCGGTGCTGACCTGGCTGGTGGGCTACACCAACCTGGGCCGCGCCATGCGGGCCACGGCAGAGAACCCGCGTGTGGCCGCTTTAATGGGCGTCAAGCCCGATATGGTGATCTCGGCCACCTTCATCATCGGCGCCATTCTGGCGGCCATTGCCGGCATCATGTACGCCTCGAACTACGGCACGGCGCAGCACACCATGGGCTTTTTGCCTGGCCTGAAGGCGTTCACGGCAGCCGTGTTTGGCGGTATCGGGAACCTGACCGGTGCGGTGGTTGGTGGCATTCTGCTGGGGCTTATTGAAGCCATTGGCTCGGGCTACATCGGCACGCTCACAGGCGGCATTCTCGGGAGCAACTACGCAGATATTTTTGCGTTCATCGTGCTCATCATCATCCTGACGCTGCGCCCATCCGGTTTGTTCGGCGAACGTGTGGCCGACCGGGCCTGAGGACACCACCATGAACCAAAAGAACCTTGCCAAATGGGTCGCTGGCGCCATCGCGCTGCTGGTGCTACCCCTGATCCTGCAGTCCTTCGGCAACGCCTGGGTGCGCATTGCCGACCTGTCCCTGCTGTACGTCATGCTGGCCCTTGGCCTGAACATCGTCGTGGGCTACGCCGGTCTGCTGGACCTGGGTTACGTCGCGTTCTACGCCGTGGGGGCTTACCTGTTCGGGCTGCTGGCCTCGCCCCAGCTGACGGACAACTTCGCCAACATTGCGGCGATGTTTCCTGAAGGCCTGCATATTTCGATGTGGCTGGTGATTCCGCTGGCGCTGGTCGCGGCCGCCACAGCAGGGGTGATTCTGGGTCTTCCGGTGCTGAAATTGCGCGGCGACTACCTGGCCATCGTCACGCTGGGGTTCGGGGAAATCATCCGCATTTTCATGAACAACCTGGACCACCCGGTGAACATCACCAACGGCCCCAAAGGGATAGGGCAGATCGATTCGGTGTCTGTTTTGGGTTTGAATCTGGGCAAAACACACCAGCTTTTTGGTTACGACATCAACTCGGTGACGCTGTACTACTACATGTTCCTGGTCTTGGTGCTGGTGACGGTTCTGGTCTGTTACCGCCTGCAGGACTCGCGCATTGGCCGTGCCTGGATGGCCATCCGCGAAGACGAAATCGCCGCCAAGGCCATGGGCATCAACACGCGCAACATGAAGCTGCTAGCGTTCGGCATGGGGGCTTCGTTTGGCGGCGTCTCGGGCGTCATGTTCGGTGCCTTCCAGGGCTTCGTCTCGCCGGAATCCTTCAGCCTGATGGAGTCGGTGATGATCGTTGCCATGGTGGTGCTCGGTGGGATTGGCCACATTCCTGGGGTGATCCTGGGCGCGGTGCTGCTTTCGGCACTGCCCGAGGTGCTGCGCTATGTCGCAGGGCCGTTGCAGGCCATGACAGAGGGCCGGCTTGACTCGGCCATCCTGCGCCAGCTGCTGATCGCGCTGGCCATGATCATCGTGATGCTGATACGTCCCCGTGGCCTGTGGCCCGCGCCTGACCACGGCAAGAGCCTGGTGCAGAAGACTTGAACACCGCAGAAGGACACAATATGGCAGAGAATTCCAATGCGCCGGTGCTCAACGTATCCGGTATTTCCAAGCGATTTGGCGGCTTGCAGGCCCTCTCGGATGTCGGCATCACCATCAAACGCGGTCAGGTCTATGGCCTGATCGGCCCCAACGGCGCCGGCAAGACGACTTTTTTCAACGTTATCACCGGTCTCTACACGCCCGACAGCGGCACGTTTGAGCTGGCAGGCAAGCCCTATGCACCCAAAGCGGTGCACCTGGTGGCCAAGGCGGGCATTGCCCGCACCTTCCAGAACATTCGCTTGTTCAGCGAAATGACGGCGTTGGAAAACGTCATGGTGGGGCGGCATATCCGTACCCATTCGGGGCTTTTTGGTGCCGTGTTCCGCTCCAAGGGCTTCAAAAAGGAAGAATTAGAAATTGCCAAGCGCGCCCAGGAGTTGCTGGACTACGTCGGCATTGGCAGCTACGCCGATTACAAGGCGCGCACGCTGTCTTACGGCGATCAGCGGCGCTTGGAGATCGCCCGCGCGCTGGCGACCGACCCACAGCTGATAGCGCTTGATGAGCCGGCTGCCGGCATGAACGCCACCGAGAAGGTGATGCTGCGCGAACTGATCGACCGCATCCGCAAGGACAACCGCACCATTTTGCTGATCGAGCACGATGTCAAGCTTGTCATGGGCTTGTGCGATCGCGTCACCGTGCTCGACTACGGCAAGCAGATTGCCGAGGGAACGCCGGCTGACGTGCAGAAGAACGAAAAAGTGATCGAGGCCTATCTGGGCGCCGGAGGACATTGAGCATGGCCGAACAGAACAACAATATTCTTCTGCAAATCAGTGGCCTGAAGGTGGGCTACGGCGGAATCCAGGCGGTCAAAGGCATCGATTTTGACGTGCGCTCGGGCGAGCTGGTGTCGCTCATCGGCTCCAACGGTGCTGGCAAAACCACGACCATGAAGGCCATCACGGGCACCTTGGGGCTGACGGACGGCGATATCCGCTACCAGGGGCAGAGCATCCGTGGGCAGGGCGCCTGGGACTTGGTGAAGAAGGGCCTGGTCATGGTGCCCGAAGGCCGCGGCGTGTTTGCGCGCATGACGATTATCGAAAACCTGCAGATGGGCGCCTTCGTGCGGCGCGACAAGGCCGGCATCGCAGCCGATATGGAGCGCATGTTTGCGCTGTTTCCTCGTCTCAAGGAGCGCCGTGATCAGCTCGCGGGCACCATGTCCGGCGGCGAGCAGCAGATGCTGGCCATGGCCCGCGCATTGATGAGCCAGCCCAAATTGCTTTTGCTGGACGAGCCGTCCATGGGGCTGTCGCCCATCATGGTGGACAAGATTTTCGAGGTGGTGCGCGACGTGTACGCCCAGGGCGTTACCGTGCTGCTGGTCGAGCAGAACGCCAGCCGCGCGCTGGCGATTGCGAACCGCGGTTATGTGATGGAGTCGGGTCTCATCACCATGTCTGGGCCGGGCAAGGAACTCCTCAGCGACCCCAAGGTGCGCGCCGCCTATCTGGGCGAGTGACGCAGCGGTCCCCAAAAAACCGGCTCCATGCCGGTTTTTTTTTTGCTAATTTTTTTCTAGCAATGAGTGGCCGAATACCAGGCGCCGAGGCCAGTTTTGCCTACCCATCAGTGCCGGTCTTTTCTCTCTCACCTGCGGGCCGCCGCGATATTCTCACGCCCCATGAATGCTTTTCAGTCTCTGCCAATTCCCGTACAAACCGTGCTGCTGCTGCTCGCCAGCAATGTGTTCATGACCTTTGCCTGGTACGGGCACCTGAAGAACCTCTCCAGCGCGCCCTGGTACGTTGCCGCTCTGGTCAGTTGGTGCGTGGCACTGTTCGAGTACCTGTTTCAGGTGCCCGCCAACCGCATCGGCTTTACCCAGATGAGCATCGGCCAGCTAAAGATTCTCCAGGAAGTCATCACGATGTCGGTGTTCGTGCCCTTTGCTGTGTTCTACCTGGGCCAGCCCCTCAAGTGGGATTACCTGTGGGCTGGGTTGTGCATGCTGGGTGCGGTGTACTTCGTATTCCGCGGCGCTTGATCTCGGTCATCGGCGTTGTCAGCGTTGGCGCAGGCTCATGGCCTGCGCCTCGTTAAACTCGCGCCATTGCGAAACCCTGGCGTTTCGTCCCCTCTGTCGTACCTCTTCCTGTTTTTTCCCTGGAGTTCCACATGCTGTTTGGCAAGCTCTTGCCGCGCGAAGGCAACTTTTTTGAAATGTTCAACCAGCATGCCGAGCGCATCGTGGAGGCTGCACAGGCCTTTGCGCAGATGGTTGCGCACTACAACGAGCCGCACCTGCGCGAGCGCTACGCCCAGGACGTGGACAACGCGGAGCGCGCGGCAGACCGCATTACGCACGAAGTCAACAAGGCCGTGCACAAAACCTTCATCACCCCAATTGATCGCGAGCAGATCCACACGCTGATCAACACCATGGACGACGTGGCCGACCTGATCCAGGATTCTGCAGAAACCATGAGCCTCTACGACATCCGCGAGATGACGGAAGAGATCACCCGCCTGACCGATCTGAGCGTCAAATCTGTCGAGCGCATGCGCGATGCGGTCAAGCTGCTGAACAAGCTGGCGGATGCGGCGACCGCCGAGGCGGCACTGAAAACCTGCGAAGAGATCGATCGGCTTGAGAGCGACGCCGACCGCGTGCTGCGCAGTGCCATGAGCAAATTGTTCCGTGAGGAGCCCGACGTGCGTGAGCTCATCAAGCTCAAGGCGATCTACGAACTGCTGGAAACCATCACCGACAAGTGCGAAGACGTGGCCAACCTGATCGAGGGCATCGTCCTCGAAAACTCCTGACGTTGCGGGCAGCTGACCGATGCAAACCGTACAGACCACTTTTTGGGTTGTCGCGCTGCTCATCGCGATGGCCGTCGTGTTCGACTTTATGAACGGCTTTCACGACGCCGCCAACTCTATTGCCACGGTGGTCTCCACCGGCGTGCTCAAGCCTGGGCAGGCGGTGGTATTTGCTGCTTTTTTCAATATCGTTGCCATCTTCGTCTTTCACCTGAGCGTGGCGGCCACCATTGGCAAGGGGATTGTCGAGCCGGGAGTGGTCGATACCCATGTGGTGTTCGGGGCGTTGATGGGCGCCATCACTTGGAACCTGATCACCTGGTACTACGGCATCCCCAGCAGTTCGTCGCACGCGCTGATTGGCGGCATCGTCGGCGCCGTGATGGCGAAAACGGGTGCCGGCGCACTCATCGCTTCGGGCATTCTCAAGACCGTGATCTTCATCTTTCTCTCGCCGCTACTGGGTTTCGTTTTCGGCTCGCTGATGATGGTGGCCGTGAGCTGGGTCTTCCGCCGTGCGCGGCCAAGCCGCATCGACAAGTGGTTTCGCCGTTTGCAGATACTCTCCGCCGGAGCCTACAGCCTGGGCCACGGCGGCAACGATGCGCAAAAAACCATCGGCATCATCTGGCTGTTGCTGATTGCCGCTGGCTACGCGGCTCCAGACAGCGCTTCACCGCCGCTGTGGGTCATCGTCTGCTGCTACACGGCGATCGGTCTGGGCACCATGTTCGGAGGCTGGCGCATCGTCAAGACCATGGGGCAGAAGATCACCAAGCTCAAGCCCGTGGGCGGTTTTTGTGCCGAGACCGGCGGTGCGATCACCCTGTTCATGGCCACGCTGCTGGGCATTCCTGTCTCGACCACGCACACCATCACCGGCGCCATCGTTGGCGTGGGATCGGCGCAGCGCGCTAGCGCCGTGCGCTGGGGTGTGGCGGGCAATATCGTGTGGGCCTGGATTCTGACCATCCCGGCCAGCGCATTCGTGGCGGCCATCGCCTACTGGATCAGCCTGCAGCTCTATTGAGTGCGCTGATTACTACTATTTTCATAGCTCAAAGTGCTGGCTCGATAAGCGAAAGTCACTATTTTCTTATCGAGTTTCTCGCTAATCCGAAATCTTGTGCGCTTCGTCGACCTGGTATTCGAAATAGCGCTGAAAGCTGAACGCCAGGCTGGCCATCAGTACCGCGGTTCCCACCAGCAGTGAGGTCGCCAGGGCCATTACGGTGAACCAGTTGGTGCGGCCGGGTAGAGCGTCCGACGCTGCGCCCGGGTTGTAGCGGGCGTTCCACTTCTCGGGTGAAGACAGCCCATAGACGATGGCGGTCAGCGAGCAGCCGGCAATGGTGAACCCCACCATGGGAATCAAGATCCAGCTGAGCGCATCGTCCTGGCCTAAATTCAGTACGCGCCGAATGCCATAGATGCCCAGCGCAGTGGGCACCATCAAAAGCCAGCCGAGCGGGTCGGCCAAGCCTCGCAGATAAAAACGGTGCAGGCCCACAGGGCCGCCCAGAAAGGCCAGCCAGGCGGCCACAGTTTTATTTTTCATGGGGTGGGATTATTCGGGTGATTGGCTATCGCCGTTACCGAGGGGCCTTTGCATCAGCACGATGTCGCGCCAGGCGCCGTGCTTCCAGCCGACCGAGCGCATGAGCCCGGTCTGTTCAAAACCCAGGGAGCGGTGCAGGCCGATGGAGCCGGCATTGGCCGAATCGCCCACCACGGCCATCAACTGGCGCACGCCGGCAGCCTCGGCCTGCGCGATCAGGGCGGTGAGCAGCGCGCGACCCACGCCGCCGCCGCGCGCCGAATCGGCGACGTAGATCGAATCCTCGGCAGAAAAGCGGTATGCGGGCCTGGGTTTGAACCAGTTGGCGTAGGCAAAACCCACGATTTCACCACTGCGCTCGGCGACCAGCCAGGGAAGATTGCGCGCCAGGACTTCAGCGCGGCGTGCCGCCATGTCGGCCCGCGATGGGGGGTCGATTTCGAAGGTTCCGGTGCCGTGCAGCACATGGTGGGCGTAGATGGCGGTGATGGCGTCGAGGTCGCTGTCCAGGCTGGGTCGAATGGTGGGCATAGGAAAAAGTAAAGAAAGATATAATTGCAGGCTTTGCAGCGTGTCGCTGGCCGGGTGGCCATGTCGCGTGTCTCTACGTTGTAAATCTGGGGCTTCGGTTGCTAACGCGCCGGCCCACCACCCGAAGGATAAATCATGGTCGTCATTCGACTCTCCCGCGGCGGTTCCAAAGGCCGTCCTTTCTTTAACATCGTCGTTGCCGACAAGCGCGTGCGCCGCGACGGCCGTTTCATCGAACGTCTGGGGTTCTACAACCCCACGGCCAAGGAAGGCGAAGAAGGTCTGCGCATTGCGCAAGACCGCCTGACCTACTGGAAGAGCGTGGGCGCCCAGTCTTCGCCTACAGTGGACCGCCTGGTCAAACAGGCTGCCCAAACGGCAGCCTGAACCCGGCGTCTGACCGGACGGGGCGGATGGCGTCAGCTACTGACGCGATCCGCCCTTTTTCTTTTTTTGTGCCCGCTGCCATGACCTCTGAACTTGCGCTCCCCGCTGCTGAACTGCCGCCCGACGCCGTGGAAATCGGCCGCATCACCGACGCCTGGGGTGTCAAGGGCTGGTTCAAGGTGCTGCCCCATAGCAGCGAACCTGCGGCCCTGCTCTCTGACAAGCGCTGGTACCTGCAACCCACCGAGCGCGGCCCTCGCAGCTTCTCTGGCACCGTGGGCCTCGACCTGCGCCAGGTGCGCGAGCACGCCGGCGGCATCGTCGCCTGGGCGCAAGGCATTGACGAGCGCAGCGTCGCCGAAGCCCTGCGCGGTTCGCGCATTTTTGTACCGCGCTCTGGTTTCCCCCAAACGGAAGATGGTGAGTACTACTGGGTAGACCTCATTGGCTTGGCCGTGGAAAACCGCGAAGGCGTGGCATTGGGCACCGTGCGCGACCTGCTGACCACCGGCCCGCAGACCGTTCTGGTGCTGGACGGCGAAGTCGTGGAGGGCAAGCCCGTGGAGCGCATGATTCCCTTTGTCGGCGCATTCATTGACCAGGTCGATCTGGCGGGGCGGCGCATCGTGGCTGACTGGCAGCCTGACTACTGACCCTCGCTGGTAAAACGGCTGCCGCAGCCCCGCCGCGTATGCGCTTTGACGTCATCACCCTGTTTCCCGAGCTGTTTGCGCCGTTTCTGGCCAGCGGCGTAACGCGGCGTGCCTACGCCTCGGGCCAGGTGGCGGTGCAGCTGTGGAACCCCCGCGATTTCGCCGAGGGCAATTACCGCCGCGTGGATGACAGGCCTTTTGGCGGCGGCCCTGGCATGGTGATGTTGGCTGAGCCGCTCGCGCTGTGCCTCGCGGCCATTCGCGCGGCGCGCGCAGAGAACGAAGGCGTCCAGGCGCCGCTGGTGCTGTTCTCGCCGATCGGCCAGCGGCTGGACCACGCGGGCGTCGAGCAATGGGGGCAGGGCGCAGGCGCCGTGCTGCTGTGCGGCCGCTACGAGGGCATTGACCAGCGGTTTATCGACCGCTTTGTCGATGCGCAGATCAGCCTGGGTGATTTTGTGCTTTCGGGCGGCGAGATTGCCGCCATGGCGCTGCTGGACGCCGTTGCAAGGTTGCAGCCCGGCGTGCTGCACGATGCGGGCAGCCATGCCCTGGACAGCTTTAACCCGGCACTCGATGGCCTGCTGGACTGCCCGCACTACACGCGGCCCGACGTCTGGCAGGGCGAGGGTGTGCCGGCCGAGTTGCTCTCGGGGCACCACGCGCAGATCGAGCAGTGGCGCCGTAGCCAGCGGGTGCTGTTCACGGCGCGCCACCGACCAGACCTGATTGCTGCCGCACGTGCCGCCGGGCGCTTGAGCCCCGCCGACGAGGCGCAGTTGCGTGCTCCGCAAGACAGCAGGCTATAATGGCAGACTTTTCGATCCTCTGCCCGGCCGGCCCGCACTCCTTGGTGCTTGGGCACACCCGTCAATCCCGACACTGCCAATCTTGGCGCGGACACGATCGCAGGATGCCTTTATGAACCTGATCCAGACCCTTGAAGCGGAAGAAATTGCCCGCCTCGACAAAACCATTCCTGAATTTGCTCCTGGCGATACCGTCATCGTCAGCGTCAACGTGGTCGAAGGCACACGCAAGCGGATGCAGGCCTACGAAGGCGTGGTGATCGCCAAGCGCAACCGCGGTATCAACAGCGCCTTCATCGTGCGCAAGATCTCCAGCGGCGAAGGCGTGGAGCGCACCTTCCAGACCTACAGCCCGCTGATCGCCAAGATCGAAGTCAAGCGCCGTGGCGATGTGCGCCGCGCCAAGCTGTACTACCTGCGCGAGCGCAGCGGCAAGTCGGCACGTATCAAGGAAAAGCTCCCCTCGCGCGCCAAGACGGCAGCAGTGGTCGCCTGACCCACCGCCGCTACCTGCGCAAAAGCCGCTGCAGCTTCTGTCTGCCGCGGCTTTTTTATGGCCATGCCGGCTCCCCCTTCCTTCGCAGTGCCCACGCCGCTGCCCGATTTCGATCCACGTACCGTGCCTGTGTCCGGTATCGACACCGACCTGTCCGCCGTGCCGCGGGCGCGTACCACGGCCCAGGCCTTGCGCGCACGTTTTGCGGCGCCGCCGGTCTGGCAACCAGAGATTGCCTCTGAACCGCGTTTTTCTGCCCGTGCACCGGCGCGCGCCGCCGTCCTGATCCCCATCATCCAGCGCGCTGAGCCTACGGTGCTGCTCACCGAGCGCACGGCACATCTCTCCACGCACTCCAGCCAGGTGGCTTTTCCAGGGGGTCGGGCTGATCCTGGCGACGCCAACGCCGCCGCAACGGCTTTGCGCGAAGCCCATGAGGAAGTCGGCCTGGAGGCCGGCTCTGCCCAGGTGCTGGGCGAGCTACCGGTCTATGTCACGGGTTCTTCGTTTATCGTCTCGCCCGTGGTGGCGCTGGTGCAGGCCGATTGCGTGCTGCGCCCCAACCCTTATGAAGTGGCGCGTATCTTCGAGGTGCCGTTGGCCTTCCTGCTCGACCCGGCGCACCACCGCCGCCACGTTTTTGAGTACGCCGGACAGCGGCGCGAGTGGTATTCCATGCCGTACCGCGATGCTGAGGGCTATGAGCATTTCATCTGGGGCGCCACGGCAGGCATGCTGCGCAATTTTTACCGGTTTCTCTCCGCTTGAACGCCCGGTGCGGCGCGCCACCGGGGAGCGCCGCTATCATTGCCCGCCATGAGTTTCATCGCCATCCTGCTGGCCCTGCTGATTGAGCAGGCCCGCCCCCTCGCACGCAGCAACCCGGTGCATGCCGGGTTGCGCGCCTGGGCGCTCTCGGTCAGTCGCAATTTTGACGCAGGCAAGGCCCACCATGCCTGGGTGGCCTGGAGCCTTGCCGTGCTGCTGCCAGCGGGGCTGGTGGCGGGGGCGTACCTGCTGCTGATGCAATGGGTAGGCTGGCCGCTGGGCGTTGCGTGGGATGTCGCGGTGCTCTACATCACCCTGGGCTTTCGCCAGTTCAGCCACCATTTCACCCGCATCCGCGACGCGCTTGACCTGGGCGACGAGCGTTCGGCACGTGAAGGGCTGGCCCGCTGGCAGGGCGTGAATGTGGGCGAGTTGCCGCGCAGCGAGCTGGTGCGCCACGTGCTCGAATATTCCGTGATCGCGGCGCATCGCCATGTGTTCGGCGTGCTGGCCTGGTATTCGGTGCTTGCCGCGCTGGGCCTGGGGCCGGCGGGGGCCGTGCTCTACCGCATGGCCGAATTCGTCGCCCGCTATTGGAGCCGCCCCGGCACGGACGGCGCACCCCGCGCCAGCGAGGCCCTCAGGCAAGCCAGCGCGGCGGCCTGGACGGCGCTCGATTGGTTGCCCACGCGCATGACCGCGCTGTGCTTTGCCGTGGTGGGCAGCTTCGAAGAGGCCATCGACGGCTGGCGGTTTTATGCCCAGCGGTTTCCCAACGACAACGTGGGCGTTCTGCTGGCGGCGACTTCTGGCGCCATCAATGTGCGCCTGGGCGGCGAGGCGCTCAAGCCCAACGCAGGCGACCCCACCGCGACGGGGTTGGGCGATGACACCGACTTGGCAGACAGCGACAGCACCCCCGGCCGTGAGCCCGAGCTGGCACATTTGCGCAGCGTGGTGGGCCTAGTCTGGCGCTCGGTGGTGGTGTGGATGCTGCTCCTCGCGCTGCTGACGCTGGCGCGCCTGCTCGGCTAACGCAGTCGCAGATCAGTAGCGCGTCTGCCCAAGCTCTTTGAATAATTCGCTATAGATTGAATAGCGGATGGCGCTTATGCCTTCAGCGTCAGAGCCGCTTTTGACGGCTGAAATCACACCGCAGCCAGGTTCGTGCAAATGCGTGCAGTTGTAAAAACGGCACGCCGTGGCGTGCGCTGCAATGTCGGGCATGCAGCGGGCCAGGTCGGTTGGCGCAATGTGGTGCAGGCCAAACTCCTGAAAGCCTGGCGAGTCGATGAGCGCCGTGCTGTGGGCGGCATCCATCCAGTACAAGGCCGTGCTGGTGGTGGTATGGCGGCCGGAATTGAGTGCCTGTGAGATTTCGGCGGTGAGCACGGCCGCGCCGGGCACCAGCAGGTTCACGAGCGTGCTCTTGCCAACCCCAGACGGCCCCAGCACCAGCGTTGTCTTGCCGGCAAGCAGCGGCATCAGCATGTCTTTGGCGGCGTCCGGCGCCTGCCCCAGCGAAAGAGGCAGCACCGGGCAGGGTGAGGGCGAGGGCCCGGCCATGCTCCGGTAGGGTGCAAGCCGCTCCCAGGCGCGCTCGAAAGCTTGGGCCAGGTCGCTTTTGTTGAGCGCAATCAGCGGCGCAATGCCCGCTGCTTCGGCGGCAATCAAGGCCCGCGCGAGCTGCATTTCCGAAAACACCGGCTCGCTGGCAATGAGAATCAGGATCTGGTCGAGATTGGCGGCAAACGATTTGGTGCGGATTTCGTCCTGGCGGTAGAACAGGTTGCGGCGCTCCTGTACCTTCTCGACGGTGCCTTCCTCGCCCTGGCCGGTGGGTGGCGGCTGCCACAGCACCCGGTCGCCCACGACAACCTGGCTGCGCTTGCCTCGCGGGTGGCAGATGCGCCGCTCGCCGTCCGCCGTTTCCACGACGCAGTGCCTGCCATGGCTGGCCACTACCAGGCCTTGGCGCTGGGCTTCAGCCATGGCGCGGGTACCGGCTCATGTGAGCAGCGCGTCGAAGCGGCTGGCGCAATCGAAGTCGGTGCTGGAGATGCCGCCCACATCGTGCGTATTCAGGCGCACGACGCAACGGTCGTAGTGCACCGAGAGGTCGGGGTGGTGGTCCTGCGCGTGGGCGATGAAGGCCAGGGCATTCACGAAGGCCATGGTCTGGTAGTAGTTGGCGAATCGGTAGGTTTTCTCGATGGCCACGTCGGCGCCGTCGCCTTGCAAACACCAGCCCTCCAGTTGCGCCAATGCTGCTACTATTTCCGTAGCTTTGAGGGCGCGCCGCGTCTGCGTGGACCAGTTTTTTTGCTTCAAATCGTTTGTCATGCGGGGGCTCCGGCTTGCATGCGCGCCAGCCGCTCTACGGCCGGCGGGTGCGAGTAATAGAACTTGACGTAGAGCGGGTCCGGCGTCAGCGTGGCGGCATTGTCTTCGTACAGTTTGAGCAGTGCCGACGCGAGGTCGCCGCCATGGGTCTGGCGGGCGGCGTAGGCGTCGGCTTCGAACTCATGCTTGCGCGAGAGCTGGGCAAACAGCGGCGAGAAAAATACCGTGAACACCGGCACCACCAGCACGAACAGCAGCAAGGCCAGTGCGTCGCTCGGGGCGTGGGCGATGCCCGGCAGCAGCGCGGTGAGGTTGGGTTGCACGCCCAGACCGGTATAGAACCAGGGTTGGCTTGAGAGCCAGCCCAGCAGTGCAAAGCCAGCCAGGCTGAGTACGAACATGGTCGCCATGCGCTTGGCGACATGGCGGTGGTGAAAGTGCCCGAGTTCGTGCGCCAATACGGCTTCCACTTCGGCGGGCGCCAACTGGCGCAGCAGGGTGTCGAAAAACACCACCCGCTTGGACGTCCCAAAACCCGTGAAATAGGCGTTGGCGTGGGCGCTGCGGCGGCTGCCATCCATGACGAAAAATCCCTTGGCAGAAAAGCCGCAACGCTGCATCAGCGCCGTGACGCGCGCGGTCAGTGTCTCGTCTGCCAGGGGCTCGAACTTGTTGAAGAAGGGCGCGATGAAGGCTGGGTAGGCCCACATAAACAGCAGGTTGAGCCCGGTCCACAGCCCCCAGGCCCAGATCCACCACAGGCCGCCGGCTGACCCCATCAACCAAAGGATGGCCGCGGCAACGGGCAACCCGATCAAGGCGCTGAGCAGCGTGGATTTCGCCAGGTCGCTCAGCCACAAGCGCAGCGTAGTCTGGTTGAAACCAAACCGCTGCTCCAGCACAAAGGTCTGGTACAGCGTGCCAGGCAGGTCGATCAGGCCGCTGATCAGTACAAAACCCACCAGCAGGGCCAGTTGTTGCAGCATGCCGCCACCGAGCAGCGCGAGCAGCGCCCGGTTCAGGGCATCAAGCCCACCCAGCAGTGTCCAGCCCAGCAGTATGGCGGCGCCCAGTGCCGCTTCTAGCGTGCCAAAACGCAGTTTCGCCAGGGTGTAGTCCGCAGCCTTCTGGTGCGCTGCCAGAGAAATGCGGCTGGCAAACGAGCCCGGCACGGCAGCACGGCCGCGCGCTACATGGCGCAGCTGCCGGCTCGCAAGCCACAATTTGAGGAGAAAGCCCCCGCCAAGCGCAATGACGAAGGCGATGGTCAGCGCCAGGGAGGGCGGCAGAAAGGACGGGGTGGAAACAGGCATGTTGCGCGAGTTTAGGGCAATGCTGAACAAGTCTCTCACGCGCCGCGCAGCCGTACCTCGGGCGGTCTGCCGCGTTGCAAATCCTCGCCATCGCTGCGGCTATGGCTGCGGTTTGCGCCTTGTATCCCATCCCGATGCACGGCGCGCGCCATCGCGGTGACTTGTTCAGCATCGCCTTGGGGCAAGGAGCACGCGGCTGTCGCCAGACTGGGTGCGCGACAATCTGCGGTATGTCTGTACCTTCCGCCTCCCTTTCCCCTGCAACGCCTGCGCTGGGCCGCTCCGATCAAAACCTGATCTGGCTCGATTGCGAAATGACGGGCCTGGACCCGGAGAAAGAACGCATCATCGAAATTGCCGTGGTCGTCACCGGCCCGCAGCTCACGCCCCGCGTTGAGGGCCCGGTGCTGGTGGTGCACCAGAGCGACGAATTGCTGGCGGCCATGGATGCCTGGAACAAGGGCACGCACGGCCGCAGCGGCTTGATCGACAAAGTGCGCGCCTCCACGCTGACCGAGGCAGAAGCAGAAGCGCAGGTGCTGGAATTCGTCAAGCGCTACGCCCCCAAGGGCGCGGTGCCTTTGTGCGGCAACAGCATCGGGCAGGACCGGCGTTTTCTGGCCCGCTACATGCCCAAGCTGGAAGCCTTTCTGCACTACCGCAATGTGGACGTCAGCACGCTCAAGGAACTGGCCAAGCGCTGGAAGCCCGCCGCCTACAGCAGCTTCAAAAAGGCGCAGAAACACACGGCGCTGGCCGATGTGTATGAGTCGATTGACGAGCTGGCGCACTACCGCGCACAGCTCTTCGCAGCTGAGGCACTTGCGGGAAAACCCGAATCCGTGGCATAATTGCCGACTTGCACCGCATAGCGCTGCAAGTTTGTGCATCTCCCTTCACACACCGGGTCCGCAACGAGTCTGGCCGATTTCAGGCCCAGGCAGCCCTTGCGATGAATACCCAGCCGCAGTAGCGCGACGCCGCTGCAGGTTTCGTTTGATGGTTGATGTTTTTTAACCATCAGAGAGACCGCCCGGAGCTTTCGCTTCCGGTCGCTTTCGTGAGAAAAAATATGACCGACACTTTTGAAGTGCAGGGCGACTTTGCGCCTGCCGAATCCTTTTCCATGCCCGCCGAGCACGGCGCAAGCCACACCGCTTCCAATATCGAAGCCTCTCCCGACACTGCGCCCGAACCCAACGGTTTTGTCGAACTGGGCCTGGCTTCCGAGCTTGTTCAGGCGGTTGCCGATCTGGGCTACACCCAGCCCACGGCCGTGCAGCTCAAGTGCATTCCGCTGGCTATGGGCGCGGAAGCCAAGGGTGGCCGCTACATCGACCTGATGGTCTCCAGCCAGACGGGCAGCGGCAAGACGGCAGCATTTCTGCTGCCGGTGCTGAATACCTTGCTGCGCCAGCAGGCCGAAGCCGCTGAGCAGGCCCGTGCTGCATACGAACAGGCCTGTGCCGAAGCCGCCGCCCGCGGCGAAGCTGCGCCTAAGCGTGCCAAGCGCAAAGACCCCACCAACAACCGCAATTTCAAGCCGGCCGTGCCTGGTGCACTGATTGTTTGCCCAACGCGCGAGCTGGCCCAACAGGTGGCGCACGACGCCATCGACCTTGTCAAGCATTCCCGCGGCCTGCGCGTCGCCAACGTCGTTGGCGGCATGCCCTACCAACTGCAAATTGCCAAGCTGCAGAATGCTGACCTGGTGGTCGCCACGCCGGGCCGTCTGCTCGACTTGCAGCGCTCGATGCAGATCAAGCTCGATCAGGTGCAGTTCCTGGTCGTGGACGAAGCCGACCGTATGCTGGACCTCGGCTTTTCGGATGATCTGGCCGAGATCAACCAGCTCACCAGCCAGCGCAAGCAAACCATGATGTTCAGCGCCACGTTTGCGCCGCGCATCCAGCAGCTCGCCATGCGCGTCATGCATGATGGTGGTTCCTCGGTGCAGAAGATCCAGATCGATTCGCCGCAGGAAAAGCACAGCAACATCAAGCAGATCCTGTACTGGGCCGACAACCTGCAGCACAAGCGCAAGATGCTCGATCACTGGCTGCGCGACACCACCATCAACCAGGCCATCGTGTTTGCCAGCACCCAGATCGAGTGCGATGGCCTGGCCGCCGACCTGCAGCAGGAAGGCTTCAGCGCCGTGGCCCTGCATGGCGCATTGAGCCAGGGCCTGCGCAACCGCCGCCTGATGGCGCTGCGCCAGGGCCAGGTGCAGATTCTGGTGGCCACCGACGTGGCGGCGCGCGGCATTGACGTGCCCACTGTTACCCACGTATTCAACTTCGGTCTGCCCATGAAGGCCGAGGACTACACGCACCGCATTGGCCGTACCGGCCGTGCCGGGCGCGATGGCCTAGCCATCACCTTCGCCGAATTCCGCGATCGCCGCAAGATTTTTGATATCGAAGGCTATACGCACCAGCAAATCAAGAACGAAGTCATCCCAGGCCTGGAGCCCACGCAACGCTTTCCGTCTACCCGTCCGCCCCAGGGCAATTTCGGTGCACGGGGTGGTCGTGAGCAGCCTTCGCGTGATCGCGGTTACGCAGGTGCGTCGCGCAGCGAAGGCCGTAGTGGTTTCAACGACCGTCCACGGGTGCAAGGCGCGCCGGAAGGCCGCTCCTTCGCGCCCCGTCGTGATGGTGATGGCTATGGCCGCAAGCCCGGTTTTGGTGACGCTGGTCGTGGCAGCTATGGCGCGCCACGCGGTGATGCGGGCGCCCCACGCGGCGATTTCGCCCCGCGCAGGCCCGCGTTTGCCAAGCCGGGGGCTCCGGCCGGCAAGTCCTTCACACCGCACGATGCACGCAAGCGCCCAGCGCGTCCTGCACGCTAATCGCGGTCCTCATCGAATCTGAAGGCCGGCTCCGCAAGGAGCCGGCCTTTTTGCTGTTCTGAGACGCTAAAGCGCTCTTGAACGCGTCAATAATGCGCATGAGAGGAGCCTTTGCCGTGCCGTCCACCCCCACTACAGACACTGATTTCGAGCACATGTTCGAGCTGGCGCCGGTGTCGCTCTGGCTGGAGGATTACAGCGCCCTCAAGCAATTGTTCGAGCGCTGGCGGGCCGAAGGCGTCACCGATATCCGTGCACATTTCGATGAAAACCCGGCCCGGCTGCGCGAGTGCACGGCAAGCCTCAAGGTGTTGCGCGTCAACCAGCGTACGCTGGGCCTGTTTGCCGCTGGCAGTGCCGACGAACTGTTTGCGCGCCTAGACAGCGTTTTTCGAGACGACATGCACGATCGGGTGGCCTACGAGATGGCCGAACTGTGGTCGGGGGCACAAGGTTTCGACAACCAGACGGTGAACTACGCCCTCGATGGTCGGCGGCTGGACGTGGTGGTGCACGCCCGCATCCTGCCTGGCCACGAGACCACCTGGAGCCGGGTCCTGGTGTCCTTGGAAGACGTGACCGCACAGGCACAGGCCACGCAGCGGCTGCAGCGCAGCGAGCGCTACGCCCGCGATCTTTTCGAGCATTCGCCCGTTTCCCTCTGGGTGGAAGACTTCAGTGCCGTCAAGCGTTTGCTGGATGACGTGCGCGCCCAGGGCATACGGGATTTCAAGACCTTCCTCAAAGTGCACCCAGAGTTCGTCTCGCGCTGCATGCAGGAAATTCGCGTCATCGACGTCAACCAGCAGACATTGCAGATGTTGGGTGCTGCGAGCAAAGAGGCCTTGCTCAACAACCTTCCCCGCATCTTCCGCGATGAAATGGAAGAATCCTTTGCCGAGCAACTGCAGGATTTGTGGGACGGTAAGCTGGTTCAGCAGCGTGAGGTGCTGAACTACGCCCTGTCCGGCGACGCCGTCCATATCCACATGCAATTCTCGGTGCTTGACGGCCACCGCGACGATTGGGGCCTGGTTCTGGTGTCGCTGGTGGACATCACGGCGCGCAAGAAGGCCGAGGCCTACCTCGAATACCTGGGCAAACACGATGTGCTGACGCAACTGCGCAACCGTGCGTTCTACGTGGAAGAGCTCAATCGCATCACACGCAAGGGACCGTGGCCGCTCAGCGTTGTCACCATCGATCTCAATGGCCTCAAGCGCGTCAATGACGACGAAGGCCATGCGGCAGGCGACGCCTTGCTGCGCCGTGCGGGAGAGGTGCTGGCCAAAGCGGTGGATGCCTCGTCCTGCGCGGCGCGCATCGGGGGCGATGAATTCATCATTCTGCTGCCGGGGACGGACGAGCATGGCGCACTTGCCTTGACCGAGCGCATCGTCTCACTGGTGGAAATGAACAACCAGTTCTATGTCGGCCAGTCGCTCAGTCTGGCCATTGGCGTGGCCAGTTGCAGCAGCGGGGACCAGGTAGAGGCTGCGCTGCACCGCGCCGACAAGGCCATGTACGCCGAAAAGGCGCGGTATTACGAAGAGATCCCCGCTGATCGGCGGCGCCGCTAAAGGGCTTAGGCCCGTGCGGTGTTGGCGCCGATTTCCGGCCAGCGATGGTGCAGGTAAATCCAGGCAGCAAGGCCGATGCCCATCATCAGTAGCGAAGACAAGGCCATCAAGGTGGTCGAATGCATCACCAGCGGCACCAGCACGCCAGCGACGGTGCCGTTGGCAACCGAACCGATGAAGGCCTGGAGCGACGACGCCATGCCGCGCCGCGCCGGATAAAGATCAAGCACCAGCAGTGTCACGACGGGCACCATCAGCGCCCAGCCGAAGGCGAATACGGCGATGGGCAGCAGCGCCCAGGAGACATGCACAGGGAAAAAGAGGTTGGCCAGCAAGTTGAGCAGCGACGTCACCAGCATGATGACGAAACCATGGCAAATCTGCCGCTTGGGAGCGATCTTGCCGGCCAGCCGACCGCTCAGCCAGGCGCCGGACATGATGCCGGAGATGGTCAGCAAGAAAAACCAGAAGAATTGGGTGGGCGCCAGGCCCAGGTGCTGGCCCAGAAAGGCAGGCGCACCCAGCACGTAAAGGAACATGCCGTTGAACGGTACGCCGCTGGCCAGTGCCAGCAAAAGAAAGCGTGGGCTTGCCCCCAGTTCCCAGTAGCCGCGCATCAGGTGGCGCACATTGAATGGCTGGCGGTGGTCTGTATGCAGCGTCTCAGGCAACAGGCGGTAGTTGGCCAGCCACAGCGCCACGCCCACCAGGGTCAGAAACCAGAAAATGCTGTGCCAGCCGGTGTGCACCAGCAGCCAGCCACCGACGATGGGCGCGATGGCCGGGGCCGCGCCGAAATAAATGGTGACCTGGCTCATCACCTTCTGCGCCTGTTCTGGCGCGAACATGTCGCGAATCACGGCGCGCGAGACGACGATGCCAGCCCCCGTCGACAAGCCTTGCAGGGCGCGGAAAAACACCAGTTGCCCAATGGTTTGCGACAAGGCGCAACCCGCCGATGCCAGGGTAAAGATGGCAATGCCCCGCAACACCACCGGACGCCGCCCAAAGCTGTCCGCCAGCGCGCCATGAAACAGATTCATGAACGCAAAGCCAAAGAGATAGGCCGACAGCGTTTGCTGCATCTCCACCGGCGTCGCGCCCAAGGCGGTGGCAATGCCCGAAAAGGCGGGCAGGTAGGTATCGATCGAAAACGGTCCCAGCATGCCCAGCAAAGCCAGCAAGACGGCCAGGGCCCAGCGCGGAGCACGCCACAATTCGTTGGCTTGCGGATTCATGGGAAAAGCAGTTCTCTGAAAGGAAGCCGTGCGGGCGTCGCCGGCACGATGCGAACGATTATGGAAGGGCCGGTGAAACGGCGCTTGCGTGCCCAGGAGCGCGTCCCGTGCCAGACCAAAACGAAAAAGGGAACTGGCGCATGGCCAGCTCCCTTTGTAAGTGGTGGGTCCTGAGTGGCTCGAACACTCGACCTACGGATTAAGAGTCCGCTGCTCTACCAACTGAGCTAAGAACCCACTTTGAAACCTTGTCTGCCTCGCAGCAGAGAGCGAAATTATATACAGAAAAGCGGGCCGTCTCGCAAAAAATCGTATCTATTGCATCGCATTGCGGCTGGCGAGCTCGACGAACAAGCCGCTGTGGTCGAGCTCGCCCAGTCCGTGCTCGACTCCTTGCGTGTAGAGCGTTTCAAAGAGCGCCGTCACGGGCGCGTCGAAGCCAATTTCTCGCGCCGTGGCGAGCACATTGTGCAAATCCTTGAGCTGGGTTTTCATGCTGCCGCGCGGGGCGAAATCGCGCTGAACCATGCGTTCGCCATGCAGTTGCAGGATACGGCTGTCGGCAAAGCCGCCGCCAATGGCTTCGCGTACCTTGGCCATGTCGGCGCCGCCCTTGGCGGCAAACAGCAGGGCCTCGGCGACGGCGCCTATGGTGATGCCAACGATCATCTGGTTGGCCAGCTTGGTCAGTTGGCCGGCGCCGTGCGGGCCGACCAGGGTGGCTCGGCCGAGCACTTCGAACACCTCGCGTGCGCGTTCGTAGTCTGCCGGTTTGCCGCCGACCATGATGGCCAGCGTGCCGGCTTCAGCGCCTACCGTGCCGCCCGAGACGGGGGCGTCGAGGTGGGCGACGCCCACTTCACCGAGGCGCGCTGCATGGTCGCGTGCCTCGCGTGGCTGGATGGACGCCATGTCGATGAACAGGCTGCCGCGTGCCATACCCTGCGCCGCGCCCTGGGAAAACAGCACATCGCCCACCACCGGGCCGTTTTCCAGGAAGCTGATGGTGATGTCGGCCTGCGCCGTGGCTTCGGCTGGGGTTTTGCAGAAGGTGGCGCCATCGGCAGCCAGCAATTGGGCCTTGGCGGGGGTACGGTTCCAGGCAAGTACCGGGTAGCCTGCCTGCAGCAGCCGCCGGCCAGCGCGCAGGCCCATGAGGCCAACGCCCAGCAGGGCGATACGGGAGCGCGAAGTGTGGGGCATGGGCATCCTCCGGGTAGGGGCTGGGAAAGCCCCATCATGGTGTGCATTTCCCGCCCTTGGCTGTCATCTGGCTTGCAGCGAGCGCGCGCCAGCGTTCAAGCAGTTGTGTGTGAATACCGCGCAATCGTCACATCAGCAGGTGCTCGCCCGCGTTGTCGCCGCCCAGGATGACGTAGTTGACCTTGCGGATGTCCATCAGCCGCGTACCGCCCGAATAGCTGATGGAGCTTTGCACATCCTGCTCCATCTCGACCAGCGTGTCGGCCAGCGTGCCCTTGATGGGCTCGAGAATGCGCTTGCCCTCGACGTGCCGGTATTCGCCCTTGTTGAAGTCGCTGGCCGAGCCGTAGTACTCCTTGAACAGCTGACCATCCACTTCCACCGTCTTGCCGGGGGATTCCTCGTGGCCGGCAAAGAGCGAGCCGATCATCACCATGCTGGCGCCAAAGCGCACGCTCTTGGCAATGTCGCCATGGCTGCGGATGCCGCCGTCGGCAATGATGGGTTTGGTCGCCACGCGCGCGCACCACTTGAGCGCCGAGAGCTGCCAGCCGCCCGTGCCAAAACCCGTTTTCAGCTTGGTGATGCAGACCTTGCCCGGGCCCACGCCCACCTTGGTGGCGTCTGCGCCCCAGTTTTCCAGGTCGATTACCGCTTCGGGCGTACCCACGTTGCCGGCGATCACAAAGGAGCGCGGAAGCTTTTCCTTCAGGTGCGTGATCATCGCGTGCACCGTGTCGGCGTGGCCGTGTGCGATATCGATGGTGATGTAGTCGGGCGACAGGCCCTCGGCCACCAGGCGCGCCACGGTGTCGTAATCGGGCTGTTTGACGCCGAGCGAGATGGAGGTGAACACGCCGCGCTCGGTCATGTCGCGCACGAACTGCACATTGTCGAGGTCGAAACGGTGCATGACGTAGAAGTAGCCGCTTCTGGCCATCCATTCGCAGATGGCCTCGTTCACCACGGTTTTCATGTTTGCCGGCACCACGGGCAGGCGAAAGCGCCGCCCGCCCAGCTCTACGCTGGCATCGCACTCGGCGCGGCTTTGCACGTGGCACTTGCGCGGCAGCAGCAGCACGTTGTCGTAGTCGAAGATTTCCATACAGTGTCCAAGCTCCGTAGAAGGCCGCAGAGGCAAATGCTGTTCTGCGGTGGGCGCTTGGCCTGGCGCCGGTTTTTGCGGGGCGCCTGCAGCGAGGTGGCCCGAACCCCTGCTTGCGCAGGCACAAAAAACCGGGCGTCAAGAAACTTGGGCCCGGTGGTTGATTGTACCGACGTGGCGCTGGGCGCGCTGGCGCACAGGTTCAGGGTTTGGCTGCGGCGCACTCTGCGCGTGCGGTTGCCACCACCTGGCCTTTGGAATTCTCCATCCAGCCAATGAGCGCCAGGCGCTCAGGGTTGGTGCCGGGCGCCAGGTACATCGCGGGGCGCTCGATCCAGCGGGTCGTGCGCGGCAAGTTGAAAAGCTCTTTTTTTGATAGCTGATCGTGCATGCTCCATGTGCGCTGGAACAGGTTTCTAACCAAATTTCTGTGCACCGGCGTGCCCTCCACACCCGCCGGAATCTGCTCCACCAGCGCCAGCCACAGGGTCCACCCCTCGCTGGCGCCGCCCGGCAGAGCGCCGAGGTAGCTGGCCGAGGTGCCCACGTAGTCGTTCACCGCCGGCCCGAAGGAGACGCGCAGCCGCCCCGGAAGGCGCTGCGCTACGGGGGCGATATGCACGTCCGTGCTCGTGGGCGGCTGGCGGCCAATGGCGTCCAGGCGGGTCAGGGCGTCGGTGCGGGCGGCGGCAGACAGCGGCGCCTCGTCGCCCGTGCGCCCAGGGGCGATCCAGTCGAGCACTGCCGCGCTTGCGCCGGGCGCGAAGCTGGGGTTGCGCCAGCACTCGGCGCAGTCGGCGCTAATAAAACGCTCGTACAGCGCCTGCGGCGCGGGGGCGCCGTCGCTGCTGCAGGCGTTCTGCGCAACGGCCAGCGGCAGATGCAGGGCCAGCAGCAGGGGCAGGGTGGCGGTGGAGCACTTCATGGGGCCTCGCTTTCTACAATCGGCGCATGTTCCCACAAGACCCGGTTTCGCGTGCGCCGCAGGACGACGCCTTCCCCGCGCAGAGCGTTGCGCCGCTCCAGCCCACTTCGCCATCCCCAGCGGCTTCGCCGCTTCTGGCGAACCTCAACCCCGAGCAGCTCGCTGCCGTCACGCTGCCGTCGGGCCATGCGCTCATCCTCGCTGGCGCCGGTTCGGGCAAGACGCGCGTGCTCACCACGCGCATCGCCTGGCTGCTGCAAAA
This sequence comes from Simplicispira sp. GW247-4R2A, assembly GCF_059424465.1. Taxonomy (NCBI): domain Bacteria; kingdom Pseudomonadati; phylum Pseudomonadota; class Betaproteobacteria; order Burkholderiales; family Comamonadaceae; genus Simplicispira; species Simplicispira sp. GW247-4R2A. Next base: position 98,346 of record NZ_JBWKZM010000009.1, read on the forward strand.
CGGGCTGGCCACGCCGGGTGGCATTCTGGCCGTCACCTTCACCAACAAGGCCGCCAAGGAGATGGTCGCGCGGCTGTCGGCCATGCTGCCGGTGAATGTGCGCGGCATGTGGATGGGCACCTTCCACGGCCTGTGCAACCGGCTGCTGCGCGCGCACCACAAGGCGGCGGGACTGCCCCAGGCGTTTCAGATTCTCGATACGCAAGACCAGCTCTCGGCCATCAAACGGCTGTGCAAGCAGTACAACGTGGACACCGAGCGCTTCGTCCCCAAGCAACTGCAATATTTCATTGCCGGCTGCAAGGAAGAAGGCCTGCGCCCCGGCGACGTACCCGCCAACGACAGCGACGCGCGCAAGAAGGTCGAAATTTACCAACTCTACGAAGAGCAATGCCAGCGCGAAGGCGTGGTCGATTTCGGTGAGCTGATGCTGCGCAGCTTCGAATTGCTGCGCGACAACGACCCGATTCGCGCGCATTACCAGCGCCGCTTTGCGCACATCCTGGTGGACGAATTCCAGGACACCAACAAGCTGCAGTACGCCTGGCTCAAGCAGCTTGCCGGCGATGAGGTGGCGGGCCATTTCGAGCCGCACGGCAGCGTGATGGCCGTGGGCGATGACGACCAGAGCATCTACGCCTTTCGCGGCGCGCGCGTCGGCAACATGCAGGACTTCGTGCGCGAATTCCATGTCGAGCGGCAAATCAAGCTGGAGCAGAACTACCGCAGCTACAGCAACATTCTGGACAGCGCCAACGCACTCATCAGCCACAACAGCAAGCGCCTGGGCAAGAACCTGCGCACCGAGCGTGGCCCCGGCGAGCCGGTGCGCGTGTACGAAGCATCGAGCGACCTGCAGGAAGCCCAGTGGATGGTCGATGAAATCCGCCAGCTCGTGCGAAACGACGGCGTGGCGCGGCAAGAGGTGGCCATCTTGTACCGCAGCAATGCGCAAAGCCGGGTCATTGAAACCGCGCTGTTCAACGCCGCCGTCCCTTACCGTGTCTATGGCGGCCTGCGCTTTTTCGAGCGCGCCGAAATCAAGCACGCGCTGGCCTATCTGCGCCTTTTGGAGAACCCGCAAGACGACACCAGCTTTTTGCGCGTGGTCAACTTCCCGCCGCGCGGCATCGGCGCGCGCAGCCTGGAGCTGCTGCAGGATGCCGCCAAGGGCGCTGGCTGCTCGCTGCACGACGCCGTCACCAGCATGACCGGCAAGGCGGGCAGCAACCTCACCGCCTTTGTCGCGCAGATCGACGTGCTGCGCGAGCAGACCCAGGGCCAGCCGCTGCGCGCCATCATCGAGCAGATGCTCGAATCCAGCGGCTTGCTGGCGCATTTCCGCGCCGAGCGCGACGGCCAGGATCGCATCGAGAACCTGGAAGAACTCGTCAACGCCGCCGAAAGCTTCGTCATGCTGGAGGGCTTCGGGCGCGACGCCGTGGCCTTGCCGCTGGACGAGCATGGCCAGCCGCTCACGCAAAGCCCCGCCAGCCAGGGGCTGGACCCGAATGCGCCACTCGTGGATGCGCCGCTTGCGGGCCCGCCGGGCGTAGACCAGGACACTGGCGAAACGCTCTCGCCGCTCGGCGCCTTCCTGACCCACGCCGCGCTCGAAGCCGGCGACAACCAGGCCCAGGCCGGGCAGGACGCCGTGCAGCTCATGACAGTGCACGCCAGCAAGGGCCTGGAGTTTGACGTGGTGTTCATCGGCGGCCTGGAAGAGGGCCTGTGCCCACATGAGAACGCGCTCTCAGAGCAGGGCGGCATCGAGGAAGAGCGCCGCCTGGTGTACGTGGCCATCACCCGTGCCCGAAAGCGTTTGTACCTGAGCCACTCGCAGACCCGCATGCTGCACGGCCAGACCCGCTACGCCATCAAGAGCCGCTTCTTCGACGAATTGCCCGAATCGGCGCTGAAGTGGATCACACCCAAGCAATCTGCCTTTGGCAAAACTGCTCCTTTTTCAGGAGCTGGTAGCGCTTATGGGACAAGCGCTAGAGGCCAATTTGGCTTGAATTCTGAGCGCTTCGCCAGCCCACCGGTGCCACCGCAGAAGCAGGCGCCCGCCCACGGCATCGCGGCCGGCAAGAACGTGTTTCACGCCAAGTTTGGCGAGGGCAAGGTGCTGGCCATCGAAGGCGCGGGCGACGACGCGCGTGCGCAGGTGAGTTTTGGCCGGCACGGCACGAAGTGGCTGGCGCTGGCGGTGGCGAAGTTGACGGTGGTGGAGGGTTGAATCATGGCGGGTAAAGGGGCTCTTCTGCTTAGCGTCTTGCGGTTGAGTTTCCTATCCGTCCTGGCTATTCTGATGTTTTGCGCAGTTGATCAATGAATTCTCCCGCCACGCTTACCATTTCTGTTGATCAATTATGTGTTGGTCTGTATGTGCATCTGGACATGAGTTGGCTGGATCATACGTTTGCCCGCAATAGTTTCATATTAAAGAATGCCGGGCAGATTGACGCCATCAAGCGGTTGGGTATCAAGCGGATTCGGGTGGAACCGGCGCGTAGTTCAACCCGCCCTTTGCCTTTGACCGCCCCAGTGCCGGCACCAGCGGAAGTTGTCGCCCCCAGTGCAGAAGAAAACGCCTTGATCAGTGAGAAAAAAGCGCGCATCGAAAGAATCCTTGCCGAGCGTGCTGCGATTTCAAAATGTGAAAAAGCCTTCGCCAAGGCGGGCAGCACTTTAAAGAATATCGAGCGCAATGTGTTTTCCAGGCCGCAAGACGCTTATGCCGATGCGGATCAATTGGTACAGCAGATGCTCGATGGCCTGCTGGCGGACAAGAGCATCGCTATCCACCTCATGAACGACAAAATTGCCGGTGAGGATGTGTATTTTCATTCGCTCAATGTGTCGGTGCTGGCGATGATGCTGGCGAAAGAGCTGGCGCTGCCAGCCGAGGATATCAAGGCCATTGGCATCGGTTGCCTGTTTCATGATATCGGCAAGGTGGAAATTCCCGCACGCATTGTGAATTCGACGCTCCCTCTCAACCGTGCAGAAAAGAACTTGCTGCAACTGCATTGCCAGTATGGCCTTAATGTGGTGAGAAAAATTGGCTTGCCGAAAGCGTCGCTAGATATCATCGAGCAGCACCATGAGCATATGGACGGCAGCGGCTACCCCAATCATTTGCGTGGGGAGGAAATCGCGTTTTTGGCCCGTATTGTCTGTGTGGTTAACACTTTCGATAACCATTGCAACCGCACCAACCCGGACGATTCTCTGACGCCTTTTGAAGCTTTGTCGATGATGTTCAAGCAGCAGCGCCACTTGTTTGACCCGGTGCCGCTGAATATGTTTATCCGCTGCATGGGAGTCTATCCCCCGGGCACGCTGGTGAAGTTATCGGATGAATCGTTGGGTATGGTGATTTCCATTAATTCTGGCAAACCATTGCGGCCCAGCGTCTTGATTCATGATCCGGGTGTGCCGAAAAATGAGGCAATCATTCTGGATCTAAGCCAAGAGACCGATATCGAGATCAGTGCCAGCTTAAAACCCAGCCAGCTTAGCCCGGAGGCCTACGACTACCTGAGCCCGCGCAAGCGGATGAGCTATTTTTTTGATACGCCGAAAGTGGAGACGAAGAAGTCTTAGAACTTATCGTGGACTGAAGTCTGATTTTCCCTGATTCGTCTCGCACCGGAAAAATATGAACACCCTTACCGTTCGCCAAGCTGTCCTGTCCGACCTCGATGCGCTGGTGGCGCTTTTTGACCGTTATCGCCAGTTCTATGGACGTGAGAGTGATGCCGGTGCGGCGAGGGCGTTTTTGTCGGCACGTTTCAATCATGGCGAGTCGGTTCTCTTTATTGCGTTGGAAGGCGACCGGCCAGTCGGTTTCACCCAGCTGTATCCGAGTTTTTCATCGGTGTCGCTGGCCCGCATTTTTGTGCTCAACGATCTCTTCGTGGAGGCATCGGCGCGCAGAAAAGGTGTGGCCGCGTGCCTGATGTCTGCAGCGGTTGCCTTTGCAAAGGCCGTGGGAGCGGTGCGCCTCTCGCTGTCAACCGCGGTGACCAACAAAACGGCGCAGGCGCTGTATGCGTCCGCCGGTTGGAAGTGCAATGAGCAATTCCTTGTCTATGAGCTTCCCATCCCGACACAAGCCGGTCTTTAAGCGCGGTTGAACGGTGGGCCCGGTTTGCAGGACGCAGAGGGGCGGGTGAAAATTGGCGCCCTGCGCGCAAGGCCCGCTGCTGTGATGCCGCCTCAAGGCTTGTTGCATCCGGCGCCTCAAAACCATCCCGAAAAGCAAGCCCAATCGAGGCCAAAGCACACCGCGCAAGCAAGCTTGCTTGCCGGCAGTCGGGCGTTCTTGCCTCGAACGAAGCCTCACCCCAACGTCATCTGCGTTGGCATTCCCGTCAAATAGCCGACCGCGGCGCCAAACTTATTTTTGTAGTTCGCCTTGATCAGCGGATCCAGCGTGTCTTTGACCACGCTGTGGATGCTGCCCCAGTCGCCCGCGTGCTGGAAATTGCTCATGATGTACATCCAGCCGTTGACTTCGTCCACCGCGTGCAGACCGGTGGATTCACCGCCTGCCGGCACCGACATCACGCGCGAGAGCATTTTGGTGTCGACGTTGTAGGCCCACAGGAAATTGTTCACGTGCTGGCTGCTGTCTTCTCCGATGAACAGGGTGCGCAGCTTTTCCGAGAATTTGAGGTTGTCGGGGTTGGCGACCTTGTTCGGGTTGGCCGTGTTGCCCAGCGCGTCGCCCTTGAGGGTCTTGCCATCGGTGTCCAGCAGATCCTCGCCGGCCAGCAGGGGCTTGGTGTCCGCAGGCATCCATTCGCTGTTGATGGCCGTGCCGCTGGTGTCCTTCTGGCCGCCCTTGAGGTTGAGCGCCATCACCACGCCGGCCACGAGTTGCTTGGGCACCGAGATGTTATTGCCCGGCACGTTGGCGGCGTTGCCGGCCACCATGGAGGCCTGCACATTCTGAAGCGCCGAGTAGGCGATCTTGTCCTTGATGTTGACGGTCGTGCCTTCCATCTTGCTGAAGCCCATGCTGGCACCCTTGAAGGCGGCGTAGCGGTGGGTTTCGAGGAAGGCGGCGGCCTTTTCCATCCCGGGGTTGATCTTGATCCACTCGGTCTTGCCGTTGGCGACGATCTTGGTGTATGCGGCATCGGCCGGGTCGGCCTTGACCACGGTCATGATGTCCGTGGGCTTGAGCGTGTTGGCCAGGGCTTCGATCTCGGCGCTGGTGGCCGAGCCGAGCTTGATCCAGGTCAGCGCGGCGGCCGTGCCCACGGCGGGGTCAATGGAGAAGCCCGTGCCCAGCTTGGCCGCGTACAGCGTGCCCGAGGATAGGTCCTTTTCCTTGTCGGCGACGAAGACGAAGTAGCCGCTGTTGGTGGCGTCGTCGCCCATGAAGGTCGTGCGGTTGTCGGGCATGACCTGCACCAGCTCGTGCGAGAGGCGGCCCATGCAGTAATGCTTCTGGATGCTGCCCGTGCCGTCGGGGTTCACGGTCACTTCGGGCATGTGGCCGTAGTGGTAGGGGTTGGCCGTGGCGGCATTGCCGTACAGGTTCTGGCTGTAGGCCTGGAACATGGTGTTGCTGGCAATTCCGAAGGCGTCGGGTTCATATTCCTCGCTCGACAGGTGCGTGCCCCAGGGCGAGAGGCTGGCGCCGCAGGTGATCCACAGGCCGTGCACCTTGGAGGTGTCGACGTTGTGGTACTTCACGAGGCTGAGCTTGCCGGTGGCCTGGTCCTGGTCGAGCGTGAGCACGGCGATCGGCGAGGGCAGCTTGCCGTACATGTCTGTCTTGCCGTCTTGCGCCCAGGTGGTGTATTCGAACTGCACCACGGCAAATACGGCCTTGCCCTTGATGCCGGTCACGGTGGGGTTGGCGACGGTCAGCAGCGAGGTGCCGTCGGGGGAGTCGGAGAAGTATTGGCGCTCTTTGCCCGGCACCGTGGCGTCGATGATGGGCTGGTTGTGGATGTCGTAGTAGCCGCCTGACAGGATCGTGCCACCCTTGCCATCAGAGACCATGTCGCCGGTCACGAAGAAGGGCTGGTAGGCCAGTTGGTAGGTCAGCACCGACTTGTCGCTCAGCGTGATGTTGAGCGCCGAGCCCACCGTGGTGGTGGCCATGGCGGCAGGGTTGGCCAGCGTGGGCGCGGCCATGGTGGTGAAGGCGGCAGACACGTAGCTGGCCTTCGGTGCGGGGTCACTGCCGCCGCCGCAGGCGGCCAGCATCGCGGCCGAGGCGCTGGCGCCCAGCGGCAGCAGGGGCACACCGGCCAAGAATTGCAGGGCTTTGCGGCGGGTGGGCGTCGTCGTGTGGGGCATGGTGGTTTCCAGAAAGGGGCGGTGAAAGGCGGGCGGCGCGCCCAGAAGGCAGGCCAGGTCCGCCGAGGTTTTGGAGCGGGCGGGTGGCCCGTTTCCTGCCCTGGAGACTAGAAACGCAATGTGACAGGCATTTGAAAAACAAAAAAACCGGCCAGGCCGGGTTTTTTGGGAGCGAGCGCGGTTCTGGCTCTATTCGGACGCGGTTTCTGCCAGTGCCGCAGGGGCTTCGGGGGCTTGCGTGGCGTCGGGCGGCTCAAAGCAATCGCGAAAGGTGAACACAATCGACGTAAAGCACATGGCGGCCAGCATCAGCGCCAATGCCACCATGGTGCCGCCGAGCACGGTGGGGGCGCTCACCAGGCCCATGGCGGCAAGCAGGCCGGAAATCAGGCTCATGGCGATGCCCCCGAGTGCGAACACGAACAGCCAGGCCAGGCCATAGACCGTGAACGCGCCCAGGTTGCGCACGCAGGCAACGAAGCTGAAGAACAGGCTTTTGACCGGTGGCACGCCGTGCCAGTGCACCAGGCCGGGCGCATGCCAGAACAGCAATGAGAGCGGCAGGTACAGCAGCATCGCAACCCACATGGCGAGCTGGAAGGCGCCGCTTTCGGCGACCTCTTGCGTCAGCGGCGCGCCGCCCAGGTACACCTGGGCAAACTGTCCGCCGTCAAACAGTGCCGAGACCCCAATGATGAGCAGAAAACCCGCCGCATACAGCGCGCCCAGCACCGCCATGGCACGCAGGCGCTGGCGCCCGGCGCGAAACGCGGTGAGCAGCACGGCAGGCGTGGGAGCGCGCCCCTGCATGGTTTCGGCCGAGGCGACCATCATGGCCAGCGTGGCCGACGGCAGCAGTGCCAGTGCCAGCACCGGGCCGACGAGCGGCAGCAGGGTCGCCACCGACATGGCGGCCATGGTCAGGAAGAACAGCGCTGACAGCGCCATGGGCTGGCGCCAGAAGACGCGAATGCCGCTTTTGACCCAGGTGATGCCGGTGCGGGCGGGGACGATGTGAAGTTTCATGCAGACAGGCAGGTGGAGGCGCAGGCAGAGGGCACAAGAGGGTGGGCGACGCGCTGGCGCAGCACGCGCTCGAAATGCCGCGGGTCGTGGGGCGTCAGCACCTCGGCTTCGCGCGGCAGATGCCAGTCCCACAGGCGTGAAATCCAGAAACGCAGCGCTCCGGCGCGCGCCATGGCGGGCAGCAGGCTGCGCTCGGCGGCGGTGAGCGGCCGCACGGCCTCGTACGCCCGCAAGAGCGCGCTGGCGCGCCCGGCGTCGTGCGCGCCGCTGGGCAGGTGCACGCACCAGTCGTTCATGCACACCGCCAGGTCGAACAAAAAGGTGTCGACACCGGCAAAGTAGAAGTCGAAGAAGCCGGTGAGCTGCTCGCCCTCGAACATCACGTTGTCGCGGAACAGGTCGGCGTGCACCGGGCCGCGTGGCAGCGCCGCATAGGCGGGGCTCTCGGCCACATGGTTCTGGTAGGCCAGCTCGGCCTGCAAGAGTGCGGCCTCATCCGCCGTCATTTTTGGCAGTATCAGGGGTGCCGTCTCGTTCCACCAGGCCAGGCCGCGCAGGTTGGGCTGCTGGCGTTCAAACCCGCGCCCCGCCAGGTGCATGCGCGCCAGCATGCCGCCGACGGCCGCGCAGTGCACCGGCTCCGGCGCGAGCTGGCTGTGGCCGGGCAGGCGGTTGACCAGGGCGGCGGGTTTGCCGCAGACGCTGTGCAGGATTTCGCCCTGCGCGTCGCCCTGCGGGTCGGGCACGGGAATGCCGGCGTGCGCCAGGTGCTTCATCAGGTGCAGGTAGAAGGGCAGTTGCTCGGCCGTGAGGCGCTCGAACAGCGTCAGCACGTACTCGCCCGCCGTGCAGGTGACGAAGTAATTGGTGTTCTCGATGCCGCCGGCAATGCCGCGCAACGCGACGAGCTCGCCGAGATCAAGCTTGTGCAGCAGCGCGCTGGCCGCTTCGGGGGAGACGGGGGTAAATACAGCCATGGCTCAGGGCACCACGAAAACGGGGCGTTCAAAAAAGGGCGGACGCGAGGCGGGCCGCGGGGCGAGGACAGGGCAGAGGGCGGCGCCGCTCAGAATTTCATCACATTCCACACGCGCGGGCCGGTGGTGGACTCGGCGCCATTTTGCGGGCGGTTGCGCACGCCGTCAGAGGGCAGCACCTCGTAGGAGGGCATGTTGCCGGCGGCGGGCTGCACCGTGATGCTGCGCGTCTGGCCGCCAATGCGCAACTCATCGACCGTGCTGCCCTGGTCTTGCAGGTGGATGCGTTCGGTGCGCTGCTCGATCCGCTTGTCTTTTTGCTCTGTATTCGAGAGCTGCTCGCGCTTGTCCTGTGTGCCCTGGAGGCCATTTTGGCTGGTATTCTGAGCGAAAGCAGGGGTGCTGACGAAAGCCAGCAGCACAAGAGAGGCAAGGGGGGAGGCAATCAATGGGGTTAGGGCGCGCATGGCGCGATTCTAGGCGTGCCGCGCCGCGCCGCTTCCGCGCCAGAGGCGCAGGGCCGGTGAACTGTACCGGCCTGGGCGCCAGCGCCCCATCGGGTCAGCGCGCTGGCGTGGCCGCCGCCTCGTCGTCCACCGCCTTCTGCACAGCGCGGTAGAACGCTTCGCGGGCGTCGCTGGTCGCGCGGTCGCTGGCGCCGGCGGCCCAGTCGGCGTTGGAGGCGATCACGAGCTTGCGCTTGGGGTCGATGAAGATGCCCTGGCCGAAGATGCCGCGCGCGGCAAAAGCGCCGGTGTCGTACGTCCACCACTGGTAGCCATAGCCCCGGCCGGGCTGGCCGGTGGCAGCCTGGCCGGAGGTGGCTTGAGCCAGCCAGCCGTCCGGCACGATACTTTGGCCGTTCACCTTGGCGCCCTCGAGGATGAACTGGCCGAAGCGGGCAAAGTCGCGTGTGGCGGCCTGGAGGCAGCAGCCGCTGATCTCGTTGCCCGTCTTGCTCAGCAGCCAGGTGGCCTGCTGCTCCATGCCCACGGGGTTCCAGACCTTCCCGTACAGATAGTCGGCCAGCGGCTTCTTGATGGCGTGCTCCAGCAGAACGCCCACCAGATTGGTTTCCCCCGTGCTGTAGTGCCAGCGCGTGCCGGCCGGCGCCTCGCGCGGGAGCTTGCGCATGTAGCTCACCAGCGCGTCCACCCCGGCCTCGGGCTTGTGGTTGTTGAACTGGGCCACGTCGGATTTGGGGTCGCCGTAATCCTCGTTCCAGCGCACGCCGGACGTCATGGTGAGCAACTGGCGCAGGCTTACGTCGTCGTAGGCCGAGCCTTTCATGTCCGGGAGGTAGTCGCTGACCTTGTCGTCCATGCTCTTGATGAGCCCATCGCGCAGCGCCGCGCCCACCAGCGTGGAGGTGAAGGATTTGGCGACTGAGAAGCTCGTCCAGCGCCCGTCCTTGTCAAAGCCCAGGCCGTAGCGCTCCAGCCGCAGCTTGCCGCCTTGCAGGATCACGATGGCGGCGCTGCGCTGGCTGGCCATGTAGGCGTCCAGGTCGATGGGGAGCTTGAGCGGCTCGCCCTGTGGCAGAGGCTTGGGCGCGCTGCTGGCCGGAATGACGTGCCATTTGGCCAGGAGCGAAATCCGGTCGAGTGCGCGAAAGGCCGCGTCGCGCTGCGGCACGCTCCAGAAGAGCAGGTCGCGGTTGGTCGGCACGGTCTTGAGCAGGGCGCGCGTCTCCTTGTCCAGGCTGAACCAGCCGGCGGTGCCGGCAACGACGAGCGCGGCAAGCGCTCCCAGGGCGATTTTCTTGAGCTTCAATGCAGTCCTCCCACGTGGGTAGTGCCAAACCAAATGGCGACCGGCGACATTCAACACGAAGCGCTGCCATGGCGCCAGAGGGCAAGCCCCTTGGCGATGTCCTGGCGGCCACCGCCAGCGCCCGCTTCCTGTGCACAATCTGGCGCATGAGCGACAAAAAAACCCTGCTGCTGGTCGATGGCTCCAGCTACCTCTACCGCGCCTTCCACGCCATGCCCGACCTGCGCGCCGTGCCGGGCGACCCGGCCAGTGCCGCCACGGGTGCCATTCGCGGCATGGTCAACATGGTGCAGGCGCTGCGCAAGGAGGTGCGCGCCGACTACGCCGCCTGCGTGTTCGACGCCAAGGGGCCTACCTTCCGCGACGAGATATACCCCGAATACAAGCAGCACCGCAGCCCCATGCCCGACGACCTGCGCGCGCAGATTCCGCCCATCCACGAGGTGGTGCGCCTGCTGGGCTGGCCGGTGCTGGACGTGCCCGGGGTCGAGGCCGATGACGTGATCGGCACCCTGGCCGTGACGGCCGCGCGCCAGGGCATCGAGGTGATCGTCAGCAGCGGCGACAAGGACCTGGCGCAGTTGGTGGACGAGCACATCACCATCATCGACACCATGAACGGCAAGCGCCGCGACCTGGCCGGCGTGGAGGCCGAGTTCGGCGTGCCACCACGGCTGATGGTGGACTACCAGACGCTGGTGGGCGATGCCATCGACAACGTGCCCGGCGTGGAGAAGGTGGGCCCCAAGACGGCCGCCAAGTGGCTGCAGGAATACGGCTCGCTCGACGCATTGGTGCAAAGCGCCGACAAGATCAAGGGCGTGGCCGGCGAAAACCTGCGCAAGGCGCTGGCCTGGCTGCCCACGGGGCGCCAGCTTCTCACCATCAAGACCGACTGCGATCTGGATGCATGGATCGCCGGCCTGCCCCGGCTCGACGCCATCGCCATCGGTGCGCCCGACGTGCCCCGGCTCAAGGACTTCTACGAGCAGTACGGCTTCAAGAGCCTGGCCCGCTCGCTGGAAACCGCGTCCCCAGCCGCCACCAACGCTCCCGATGTCGCCATGCCCGGCCAGAGTGGCGACCTGTTCGCCGACCACTCCGCCAGCCCCGTGGCCGAGGCCGCGCAGCACCGCAGCGTGGTGTACGACACCGTCCTGAACTGGACCGACTTCGACCACTGGCTGCAGCGCCTGATGAAAGCCGAACTGGTGGCACTGGACACCGAAACCACCTCGCTCGACGAGATGCGCGCCGAAATCGTCGGCATCAGTTTCAGCGTGCAGGCGGGCGAGGCGGCCTACATCCCCCTGGCCCACGCCGGGCCGGATGCGCCCGAGCAACTGCCGCTCGCCGACGTGCTGGCACGCCTCAGGCCCTGGCTGGAAGACGGGAAGCGCCACAAGCTCGGCCAGCACATCAAGTACGACCGCCACGTGTTTGCCAACCACGGCATCGAAGTGCAGGGCTACGCGCACGACACCATGCTGCAAAGCTACGTGCTGGAAGTGCACAAGCCGCACAACCTCAGCAGCCTGGCGCTGCGCCACACGGGCCGCAGCGGCATCAGCTACGAAGACCTGTGTGGCAAGGGCGCGCACCAGATTCCTTTTGCCCAGGTGCCGGTCGACAAAGCCGCGGCCTATTCCTGCGAAGACTCGGACCAGACGCTGGACGTGCACAACGCCCTGTGGCCGCTGTTGCAGGCCGACGACAAGCTGCGTTTCATCTACGAGCTGGAGATCGCCAGCAGCGAGACGCTCTACCGCATTGAGCGCAACGGCGTGCTGATCGACGCGCCCACGCTGGCCGCGCAAAGCCACGCGCTGGGCCAGCGCATCGTGCAGTTGGAGACCGAGGCGTATGAAATCGCCGGCCAGCCCTTCAACCTGTCCAGCCCCAAGCAGCTCGGCGAAATCTTCTTCGACAAACTCGGCATGCCGGTGGTCAAGAAGACCGCCACCGGCGCGCGCAGCACCGACGAGGAGGTGCTGGAAAAGCTGGCCGAGGACTACCCCCTGCCCGCCAAGCTGCTGGAGCACCGCAGCCTCTCCAAGCTCAAAGGCACCTACACCGACAAGCTCGCGCAGCTCGCCAACCCGCGCACCGGCCGCGTGCACACGCACTACGCGCAGGCCGTGGCCGTCACCGGGCGCCTGTCCAGCAACGACCCGAACCTGCAGAACATTCCCATCCGCACGCCCGAAGGCCGGCGTATCCGCGAAGCCTTCGTCGCACCGCCCGGCCGCGTCATCGCCAGCGCCGACTACAGCCAGATCGAGCTGCGCATCATGGCGCACCTCAGCGGCGACCAGGCCTTGCTCCATGCCTTTCAGCACGGGCTGGATGTGCACCGCGCCACCGCCGCCGAGGTGTTTGGCGTGGCGGTGGACCAAGTGACCAGCGAGCAGCGCCGCTACGCCAAGGTCATCAACTTCGGCCTCATCTACGGCATGAGCAGCTTTGGCCTGGCCAAGAACCTGGGCATAGAGACCAAGGCCGCCGCCGCCTACATCGACCGCTACTTCCAGCGCTACCCCGGCGTCAAGCAGTACATGGACGAGACGAAGGCGTCGGCCAAATCCATGGGCTACGTGGAGACCGTGTTTGGCCGCCGCCTGTACCTGCCCGAAATCAACAGCCCCAACGGCCCGCGCCGCGCCGGCGCCGAGCGCGCCGCCATCAACGCGCCCATGCAGGGCACGGCGGCCGACCTCATCAAGCTGGCCATGGTGGCCGTGCAGAAAGAGCTGGACGCGCACAAGCCGGCCATCAAAATGATCATGCAGGTGCACGACGAACTGGTGTTCGAGCTGCCCGAGGCCGATGTGGACTGGGTGCGCCACGACATCCCCCGCCTGATGGCCGGTGTCGCCGCGCTCAAAGTGCCGCTGCTGGCCGAAGTGGGCGTGGGGCCCAATTGGGACAAGGCGCATTGACTGGCGCCGCCAGCAGCACAGCGATGGTGGTGCGAACGGCGCAGGCATTGGGGTCGGATCACGATTTCGCGCAGCGAAACTCTTGCTCAGACCCCAATCCCGGAACTGCCCCCCTTGCCGGCATCTTGAATGCAGTTGGCCCGAGGGACGTTGGTTTTAGATGTTTTCGGCCTCTAAGGCATATGTAGCAAGCGCTACCAGCTATCAAAATTGACTAATTCGAATTCCTCACTACCCACCCTGCGGCCCGCCTCCTGGACCCCCGCCATCCGCATGGGCCTGTCCATCGCCACCGCCACCGGTCTCTACGGTGTCTCGTTCGGCGCCCTGGCCGTGGCGGCAGGGCTCACGGTGGGGCAGACCATGGCGCTCAGCCTGCTCATGTTCACCGGCGGCTCGCAGTTCGCCTTCATTGGCGTCATCGCGGGCGGCGGCGTGCCCTCTGCCGCGCTCGGCGCCGCGGCACTGCTGGGCGTGCGCAATGCCGTCTACGCCATGCAGATGAACCACATGCTGCAGCCCCGTGGCTGGCGCATATGGCTCGCCGCCCAAGTCACCATCGACGAATCCACCGCCACTGCCGCCGGCCAAACCGCGCTGGATGAGCAGCGCCGTGGCTTCTGGGTGGCGGGCCTGGGGATTTTCGTGCTGTGGAACCTGTTCACCTTTGTCGGCGCCTGGCTGGGCGACGCCCTGGGCGACCCGCGCCGCTGGGGGCTGGACGGCGCGGCGGTGGCCGCCTTCCTTGGCCTGCTCTGGCCCCGCTTGCGCCAGCGCGAACCCGTGGCGCTGGCGGTGCTGAGTGGCGGGGTCACCGCGCTCGCCTTGCCCCAACTGCCGCCCGGCCTGCCCATCCTCGTCGCTGCTGCCGTGGGCGCCGCCTGGGGTTGGTGGGTGCCGGATCGCGCAGCGGCATCGGCAGGCGCTGAAGGGGCTGCACCATGAGCTTGTGGCTCGCCATCCTGGTGGGTGCCGCCGTCACCTACCTCACCAAGCTCTCCGGCTACGCTGTGCCCGCCCGCTGGCTGAACAACCCCCGCATGACGCGCGTGGCGGGCGCCATCACCGTGGCGCTGCTGTCGGCGCTGACCGTGATGAACACCTTTGCCTCGGGCACTGCGCTGGTGCTGGATGCGCGGCTCGCGGCCTTGGCGGTGGCCGCACTGGCCTTGTGGGCGCGGTTGCCGTTCTTGCTGGTGGTGGTGCTCGGGGCGGCGGCCGCAGGAGCCGTGCGGTGGTGGACGTGAGGTGGTGGACGTGAGGTGGTGCAGTCCATTGCCAAGGCGCTTGCCGCCCTCCCTGGCGGCAAGCGCCTAGGAGCCTGTCGGACTTGGAAGTCGTCGGCTGCAAATCGGCCGCAGCGGTCCATGCTTCACCGTTTTCTTGCCCCATAGTCGGGCTATGGGGCTGCAAATCCGGCAAAAACTGTCCTCGGTGGGGCCGATTCTCGCTCTCGACGCTCCAAGTCCGACAGCCTCCTGGGGACGATGGAACTTTTTCCCCCTCTGTTCGTTGGCGTGATCAAGGCACATGCAGAACTTCAAACACCTGGGAGACGAAGAATGCGCTGCGCACGCGCAGCGGGGTGAAAGGGCCGCGTTTTCTGAGCTGGTCGTGCGCTACCAGGACCGTATTTATCGCTTTCTGGTGCGCCTGACCCGCTCGCCCGACGAGGCCATCGAGCTGGCGCAAGACACTTTCTTGAACGCCTACCAGGCGCTGGCGCATTGGCAACTGGAGACGCATTTTTCGGCCTGGCTGTTTCGCATTGCGCGCAACCTGGCCTTCGACTGGCTGCGCCGCGACAAGCGCGTGCAGTTCGTGCCCCTGGAGGAAGACGATGGCGATGCCTTCGCCGACCCCGCGCCAGCACCCGACGCTGTGCTGGAGACGCGCCAGCGCTATCGAAGCCTGGAGGCAGCGCTGGCGCGGCTTCCCGCCGAGCACCGCGAAATTTTGCTGCTGCGCGAGATCGAGGACATGCCGTACCAGGACATTGCCACCGTGCTCGGCCTGAACGTGGGCACCGTGAAGTCGCGCATTGCACGGGCGCGCACCGCACTGCTGGAAAAAATGCCACACCGACCAGAAGAGGTACCGAAATGAGCTGCCCCCAAGACCCGGCGCTATCCGCCTACGCGGACCAGGAAATGCGGCCCGCCGAATACGCCAAGCTGGCCCGCCATGTGCAGGGCTGCCCGGTCTGCCAGCGCCGGCTGGCCCAATTCGAGGATTTGCGACAGGCCATGCGCGAGCTGCCGTCGCCCACTTTGGGGTTTGACCTCTCGGCGCGCCTCAAGGACCGCCTGCGAACGCCGCCCCCGCGCCCCCGTGCCAGGCCCCGGTTCTGGATGGGCTGGGTGCCCGCCGGGCTGGGCACCGGCCTGGCGCTGGCATCGGGGGTGTGGCTGGGCAGCTTGCTGGCAGGCGGTGGGGCCGTGAGCGCTCCGAGCGCAAGCCTGGTGCGCGTGTTCGACCCGGTGCCGCCCGGTGGGCTGTGCGCAGCCGTTGAAATTTGTCGTTTATCGAAAGCCATGCCATGAATCGCAGCACGATGTGGAAAGGGGTGTTGGCCCTGTCTCTGGCTCTGAACCTCGGCACCCTCGCCGCCGTTCTCGTGCAGCAGGCCAGACCGGCGCCGAACGCCGCTGCCGCGCCGCTGAATGTGCCCGATTACCTCGGCCTGGCACCGCAGCAGCGCGAGCGCTGGCAGCAGTTGGAGCCAGGCTTCTTGCGCGACCTCGCAGCCAACTGGAGCGACATTCGCCGCCACCGCGAGTCGCTGGTGCGCCACATTTTTGCCGAGTCACCGCAGCGGGCGTCCATCGACGCCGAGCAGGCCACCATTGCCGCGCTGCAGGCGGCCCAGCAGCGGCGCGTGATCGCCCAACTGCTGGCAGAGCGCGATTTGCTGGATGCGCCGCAGCGCGAGAAGCTGATGAACCTTCTGCTCAGCCGCTACGCACAAGAGTCCACCGAGGAAGAGCAGTTGCACCGCCATTGAAGCCGGCGGCCGGAATGCAAACAAAGATGCAAATTAAATGGAACATTTCGGTGCGGGGTTCGTTGACACCAGCAAGGCCGCGCCATTGCACGGCCCCAACACACGTCAACCTTCACCGGAGTTCACCATGAAACTAGCCCTGTCCCTTCTGCTGGCCGCCACCCTGGTCACCCCGCTGGCCACCTTGGCCGCTGAAAGCCACGACCATGGCGCGGCCGTGTCCCATCCCATCAAGCTCAATGCGGGCAAGAAATGGGCCACCGATGCGCCGCTGCGCAAGGCCATGCAAGAGATCAAGGCATCGGTAGACCGCACCCTGCCCGCCGCCCATGCAGGCAAGGCCAAGGCGGCCGATTTCGATGCCTTGGGCCAGGCGGTCACGGCCCAGATCGGCTACATCGTGGAAAACTGCAAGCTCGACCCCAAAGCCGACGCGCAGCTGCATGCCGTGATCGCCGAAATGGTGGCGGGCGCCGACATGGCGCAAGGCAAGGAGGGCGACCCGGAGCGCGCGTCGGGTGTGGTCAAGATCGCGCAGGCGCTCAATACCTACGGCGCCTATTTCCAGCACCCGGGCTGGAAGGCAACCCCGTTGCCGCATTGAGCCTGGCCTGAGATCACTTGGTTTTGAAGGCGGCTCTGATCCGCATGAAGCTGTGCTCCTCGGCACGGCCAGAGGGGAAGGGGAGCCGGGCCGCCCTTCGGGCCATCGCTGCGCTCGGCCCCGGCGTTGGCAGCACGCGCGGCGCAGACGGCGCAGGCATTGGGGTCGGATCACGATTTCGCGCAGCGAAACTCGTGCTCAGATCCCAATCCCGGAACGAAGGGCGCAACGCGTTTCCTTTGGCATGCACGTCTGAGGCAGCGCATTTGAGTTCCAGACGATGAGCGGCTGTTGTCGGCCAGGAGCAGCCGGTGGGCGCATGGAGAAGCTGTCCTTCAACGTAGAAGTAACCGGCCGCCGGAGTCGAAGGCGGAGGGGACCTGCAAGCGTAGCTTGCAGGCGGTCCGGTTGACTGCCGGGTTGGGCCTATGTAGCGACACCACTGATGTCCTCCACGGTAATGTGTTTTTCTTCGCCGTTCCCTGCGACGATCAACTCCAAAAGGACGGCTGCTTTGTCGGCAACGGGCACCGGGCATTCGACCACAGCAAACAACCCTGTGGTGTTTGGCGAGAAATACTTAACGGTAATTGCACGCGGCAAGTAAGCGCCAGACGCAACTGTAATGGGCGATGCAACCGCACTCATGAAATCGGCTTCTATTGCGGCGGCGGGCGGGCGGTCATAGGCGAGGGCGTACCCAAATCGGCTAGCAAGACCGGCGTAGTTATGGCGCACTAGTAAGGCGCGCGCCTCTTCACCAAAAACAGTGAGTGAGGTCTCGTCAGTCTGCGTGGGGAGGAGCTTCATTCAGAGGCACAACGTAATGTCCAGAGCAAAGCCTGCTCTATAACTTGGACGCTGCTCCATAAGTTGGTCATGCATCCCTCCTGGAGGTGGCTTGCAGCCTACGTTTTCAGCGACCTTGCTGTGTAAACGTCCAGGTATAAAAATTCCGTGAAACCCGGCACGCTTGCATCGGGGGAAACTATAGCTTGCGAAGAGGTGAAATCTGGGCGCTCGCAGGGCAAGTTCTGGCTGCGGGAGCGCTGGGTAGCGCATCGCAGACCCCTTTGGAGAATGATGCCCACCGTCGGCTTCGGGTCGACAACACCCAACCGAAAACCCCCCATTTCAGCCATTGCCTTGCCTTCAAAAGTTGCCCCTCGAAGGTCCGCAGTCTTGACGCCAAGGCACTCGCCCCCTACCGCCCAAGAAACATCGCATCCACCTTCGGCAGCCCCTCGAAGCAAGCGAACGTCCCCCCGTCCGCAATCTCTTTGGCCGCGTGCAGGAACCCCGCCCAGGCCGTGCGCGCCAGGGCCCCACCGACGCTGATCCGGCGCACACCGAGGTCAGCCGCCTCGGCGACAGTGATGTACGGCGCATTGATCAGCAGGTTCACCGGTTTCGGCGCCACCGCGGCGACGACTGCGGCGATATCTTCTCGCTTGTGAATCCCCGGTGCGTACAGGCAGTCGGCGCCGGCCTCTGCATAGGCCTGCAAGCGGCGGATTGTCTCGGTGATGTCCGGGCGCCCGCAGATGAAGCCTTCTGATCGGCCGGTGAGCAGGGCGCCACTGCCCGCCCCGTCAATCGCCTGCCGCGCAGCCTGGATTCGGGCGACCGCGAGTTCGAAGTCGTGCAAGGGGTGCTCAGCGTCGCCTGTGGCGTCTTCAATGGAAAGCCCCGCAATGCCCGTGGCCACGGCGAGTTTCACGTTGGCTGCGACCTGTGTCGGCTCAATGGCGAAGCCACCCTCGAAATCTGCGTTCACGGGCACGGCAACGGCGGCAACGATGTGGCGCAGGTGCTCAAGCGCCTGGTCAAGGGTGATCTGGTTGTCCGGGAGGCCGCGCGACCACGCGAAGCCTGCGCTGGTGGTGGCCAAAGCCTTGAATCCCATTTGCTCCAGAGCCCGTGCGCTCCCCACATCCCAGGGGTTCGGCATCACAAAGCAATTCGCGTCGTGCAAGCGGCGAAACGTTTCGCACAGTGGTTCATGTGCTTCCATGTCTTGGCTCCAAGAACACAATAGAAGGGACGATTTTGCGCTTGCAAGCGTGCCGGCCGATGGGCGGGCAGGGCACGCACGTCCGCCAGCCCGATTGGCACCACCTCCTGATGGGTGGTGAACTGGGCCGCAAGACAGATTTCCATTCGAAATCTAGAATTCCCGTGTTCCAGCCGCCTCATCGAACCCGTTTCAGTGGTTCGCGCGCCTGCTCCAGAAAAACTCCTTCCAATGTCCAGTTTTGCCGCCACGCTGAGGCCGCCCCGAGCCCCCAAGGCCGAGTACCGCGTGCTGGGCGCCATCAGCGCCTCGCACATGGTCAACGACATGATGCAGTCGCTGATCCTGGCGATGTACCCGATTCTCAAGGGCGATTTTCACCTGAGCTTCGTGCAGATCGGCTTCATCACGCTGACCTACCAGTTGACGGCATCGCTGCTGCAGCCGCTGGTTGGCCTGACGACCGACAGGCGGCCGCAACCGTATTCGCTGCCCTTTGGCATGGTCTCCACCTTGTGCGGTTTGATTCTTCTGGCCTATGCGCCGACCTACGCGGTGTTGCTGCTTGCGGCTGCGTTTGTGGGCTTGGGGTCGGCCATCTTCCACCCAGAATCGTCGCGTATCGCCCGGCTGGCATCGGGCGGGCAGCACGGGCTGGCGCAGTCGGTGTTCCAGGTGGGTGGCAATACGGGAAGCGCGATTGGGCCCTTGTTGGCAGCGGCCGTGATTGTTCCTCTCGGCCAGCGCAGCGTGGCCTGGTTTGGGCTCGCCGCACTGCTGGCCATCGCGATGCTGCTGCAGGTGAGCCGTTGGTATGCCGCGCACAACCTTGCGGCTGGGCCGGTCAGCCTGCGAGCCGCACCAAGCTCGCCGCACCCACGCGGCGTGGTGCTGTTTGCCATTGGCGTGTTGCTGGTACTGATTTTTTCCAAGTATTTCTACATTGCCGGCATCAGCAGTTTTTACACCTTCTACCTGATCGAGAAATTCGGCTTGTCGGTGCAAAGCGCGCAGGTGCATCTCTTCATCTTCCTGTTTGCCTCGGCCATCGGCACGCTCGCCGGTGGGCCGATTGGCGACCGCATCGGGCGCAAGCCGGTGATCTGGGCGTCCATTCTCGGCGTTGCGCCCTTCGCGTTGCTGCTGCCGCATGCCGATTTGTTCTGGACCACCGCACTCACGATCGTGATTGGGCTGGTGCTGTCGTCGGCTTTCTCGGCGATTCTTGTGTATGCGCAGGAACTGATGCCAGGAAAGATTGGCGCGGTATCCGGCTTGTTCTTCGGCTTTGCATTCGGTATGGGCGGCCTTGGCGCCGCGGCGCTGGGCTTGTTGGCCGACCGCACCAGCATCGAGTTCGTCTACAGGGCGATCGCCTACCTGCCGTTGCTGGGCGTCGTGGCCGCCTTGCTCCCCAAAAGCCAGAGAGCGGCTGGGTAGCGTTGCGTCGCGTGGGGTGCCGCGCCCCTTGTGGCGCGCCATGCTTGTCTCTCAAGGTGATTTAACGTCTGCGGCGGGGCAAGTCGGTTTCCTGGCCTCACAATGGATACAGCAGCCTGTCGAACCTGGAAAGCGTCGGCTGCACACCGTCTCTTCAATGAACCCCTTTTCACCTACCTCCGGCACCAGCGCCAAAGCCCGGCTGACAAGGACGTTCCGCTCGCTGGGCAGGCGCAACTACCGCGTCTGGGCCGCCGGTTCGTTTGTCTCCAACATCGGCACGTGGATGCAGCGCATTGCCCAGGATTGGCTGGTGCTGACCCAGTTGACCCACAACAGCGGGACGGCGGTGGGCGTGGTGATGGCGCTCCAATTCGGCCCGCCGATTGTCCTGATGCCCGTGGTGGGGGCCGTGGCCGATCGCGTGGATCGCCGAAAAATGTTGCTTGCCACGCAGTCGGCGATGGCGGCCACCGCACTGGGTCTTGGCCTGCTGGTGCTTACGGGGCTTGTCACGCTGTGGCAGGTCTACGTGTTTGCCGGGCTCATGGGGTGCATCAGCGCTTTTGATGCTCCGGTGCGCCAGACCTTTGTCGCGGAACTCGTGGGCGATGACGATCTGCCCAATGCGATCGCGCTGAACTCGACGCTGTTCAACAGCGCCCAATTGATCGGCCCAGCGATCGCCGGGGTGCTGATCGCGGTCTTGGGAACGGGGTGGCTGTTCATCATCAATGGCTTGAGCTTTGTCGCTGTCCTCACGTCGTTGCTGAAGATGCGCGTTGGCGAGCTCCGCCGCCTGCCCAAGACCGGCAAGCCCGGAGTCGCCATGGCCGACGGCCTGCGGTACGTCAGGCACAAGCCCGACCTCGTCATTGCCCTGGCCATGCTGTTCCTGGTGGGAACCTACGGAGTCAATTTCCCGATTTTCATCTCGACCATGTCGGTCACGATCTTTCATGGTGGCCCCCATCAGTACGGAGCGCTGTCGTCGGCCATGGCGGTTGGGTCCGTCCTGGGCGCCTTGCTTGCCGCTGGACGCGAGCAGCCCCGACTGACGATTCTGGCCGCCAGTGCCTTTGGATTTGGCGTGATGTGTACGCTTGCCGCGGTCATGCCCAATGTCTGGTTGTTCGGCTTGGCTTTGGTGGGGATGGGCACCATGGCGCAAACGTTCACCACCTCGACCAACAGTCTGGTTCAGTTGAGAACGGAGCCCGCCATGCGTGGGCGCGTCATGGCGATCTATATGGCCATCTTCCTGGGGTGCACGCCGCTTGGCGCCCCTTTGGTTGGGTGGGTGGCCGACGGTTTCAGTCCCCGCTGGGCGCTCGGGGTCGGCGCGGCATCGGGTTTCGTTGCCTCCATCGTCGCGTTCGCCTACCACCGCTACCGCATCGGCAAAGTTCGGGCACAGCGCTGAACGGGGCGGGTGCCACCCTTGTGCGGTGGCAACCGTTGCCAGGCCTCGCTCTACGAGGAAGGCGCCCCCGATGGGTTCGCCAGCGCGGCGATGGGGGTTTGTGCGGTTTAATTCCGCATGCCTACACGCCCATCCCACCTGCTGTCACCCTGGACGATCGTCATCACCGGCCTTGTCTCCCTCGCGATCGCGATGGGGATCGGCCGGTTTGCCTTTACGCCATTGATGCCGCTGATGCTGCGGGATGGAAGCTTGGATGCGGTCACCGGAACCGAATGGGCCGGCGCCAACTACATCGGCTATCTGGTCGGGGCGCTGACGGCCTCCATGTTTGGGCGTTCGCCTCGAAACGGTATCCGCATAGGGCTGATCGGGGTTGCGCTGACCACCGGGTGCATGGTCTGGGGCACGGCTTCCCTTCCCTGGCTTGGCGCAATTTTGCGCGGCAGCGCCGGTGTGTTCAGTGCCTGGGTTCTGGTGTGCGCAAGCGGGTGGTGCATGTCCGAACTGGCCCGCAGAGAGTCCCCTTCATTGGGCGGATGGATGTACACCGGTGTCGGCCTGGGGATTGCGCTGACCGGCGTTTTGGCCTGGCTCGGAGGCAAGCAATCGGCCCTGCTGCTCTGGATGGAGCTTGGTGTGTTGGCGGCTGCAGGCACGGCTTACGTGCTGCGCAGCCTGGCTGCTCCCTCTGCCGCTTTGGCGCCCCCGGCGGCCAACACGGGCGCCCATCGGACGGAGGGGCCGCATCCTGGCAAAGGCCATCTGGGGTTGGTGTTGTGCTACAGCGCTTTTGGCTTTGGCTACATCATTCCGGCCACGTACCTGCCCACCATGGCGAGGCAACTCGTCTCTGATCCGCTGGTCTTCGGCCTGACCTGGCCCATTTTTGGCGCGGCGGCGGCATTGTCGGTGGCTGTTGCGTCCCGCTGGCTGTCGGCCTGGCCGCGCAGAAAAATCTGGGCCGCAGCCCAGGCCGTCATGGCCTTGGGCACCTTGCTTCCGCTGTGCCAACAGTCTTTGTGGACGTTGACCGCTTCGGCGGTTTTGGTGGGAGGCACTTTCATGGTCGCCACCATGGCCGGCCTGCAATTGGCGCGGGAGCGGATGCCCTCCAACCCGACACCGCTGCTGGCCCGCATGACCGCCGGTTTCGCGGCCGGCCAAATCGCCGGCCCGCTGCTGGTGCGATGGATCGGGAGCACCCAGTGGGCAGGCTGGGATGCGCTCCATTGGGCAAGCGCCGTTGCGACGGTGCTCTTGGCCACCAGTGCGCTGTGGCTCTGGCGCGGTGCGAGCGGTGTGCTACCGAGGACATAGCATGCGTTAGCCAAACCACGGGTTCAACCTGCCTGCCGCAACATTTGCCCAATCATGATGCAGCGCTCTCCGCAGCAAATGCACCTGCGCCGCTTGTGTTAGCGCGCAGGGTATTACTCTGCGGTTCCGGGCCGAATTCGCAGTCATCAAGGGGCTGTTGCCAAGCCGGTTAGTCCGCCAGGTGGTGGGGATGAATGAATTAGCCCCAGTGAGCGTGCCATCAGCACCGCCTGGGATCGTTGCTGCACGTCCAACTTCTCGAATACATTTTTGAGGTGTGTTTTTACCGTTTCGGCCGAGATCTGCATGGTTCGGGCGATCTCTTTGTTCGACTGGCCCTGCGCGACCAGCTCGATCACCCGGGTTTCGCGCTCGGTGAGAACGCTCTGCACCGGGTCGGCGTTCTGTTTTCCCGCCTGGGCGTCGGTCAGCAGGCGGTGAACGAATTCCGTCAGCTCGCCATTGCAATATCTTGAAACGAGGAAGCGTGTCAGCAGGCGGTGCGGCTCATCGCCTTCGTCCAGCACGCTACGCAGAGTGCCGCTTTGCTGCGCAGCCTGCAAGGTGGTGCGCAGTTGTGTAAAACAGGCGTCCTGCTCGCCTGCAGCCATGTGGGCCATGGCCAAGCAAATACCCAGAGGCAGTGCGCGCAGCCCATGCGCCGCTGTTTGTGCCTCCTGCAGCAATCGGATCAGCGATTGCCGCGCCTGCTCGGTGCGCTGGTCAGCCAGCGCCATGCGCGCCAGGGCGATGTCGCGCAGCACCAGCAGACCCGAGCGTGAGCATAGCGGCGTGGGGCTGGCATGGGCAGCCAGGCGCTTGAGGCGGATGGATGTGGCGTTCGCTTCGTCCAGTCGCCCCTCTTGGATAAGCAGCCGTATGCGTTCGAGCAGCATGGTGCCCACCAGCCTGTCCCAGCCACGGTTGTAGCCAATGGCCTCAGCGCGCTCCAGCAATTCGAACGCCTGGGTGTGATTGCCCTGGCGCTGCGCGGCGTTGACCAGTACTTGGTACGCCTGGATCACGCTTTCGTGCATGGCGGTGTTGTCTATCAGTGGCAGCAATGGCGAGAGCAATTCGACCGCCTGCTGCCAGCGGCCCTGCTGGTAGTGCAATTGGGCCATCAGCGGCGCGGCCAGTGCCGAAGACACCGACAGAGAGCCGCCGTGTTTCTGAGCGCAGCGCAGCGCCTCGCGTGCGTGGCGCTCGGCCAGATCCAGACGAGCTTTTTCCAGCTCGATGCTGCCCAGGATGAAGTGGCGATAGACAGTGGAAAATGCGTTGTGCTGCTCTTCGGCCGGTGTGGTTGCCTGCCAAGGCTGCTCGTACACTTGCACCAGATCACCCGCCTTCCAGTGCACGTAGCGCATGACGTTGCTCACTGCGTTGCGCGTAAAGGTGTCGCCTGCATGGTGGTGCTCATTCCACTGCCGGGCGAGGGAGCCGGCGCACTCGGAGTCATCCTGTAAAGCAGTGTTGACGGCACGGATTGCCAGGCACTCGCCCAGCGTATCGTGCCGTGCCTGGCAATTCAATGAGGATTGGGCGGCACGCTCTATTTCGTCGAGCAAGGGCTCGGCCTCCGCAAAGCGCATGGCCAAAGCCAGCCCCCAGGCCACGGCCAGTTGCACCTGGGGCTGGGTGGCCAGCAGCGCGGGTGGTAGCTGGCGGCGCCAGCCCAGCAGGGTCAGCAGGTCGCCCGTTTTCACCAGCGCCATGCCGCAGTGCGCCAGCCATTCAATGGCCTGTGGCTGGTCGCCTGCCTGCAGTGCGTGGCGCACGGCATCGCTCCAGGCGCTGTGGCTGGCAAACCAGTGGGCTGTGCGCCGGTGCAGCTGGTGCGTGTCCAGCCCCAGGCGCTGGCTGATGCAGCCCAGCAGGTGTTCGCGCAGCAACTGGTGGTAGCGCAGCCAGCGGCCTTCACTGTCCATGGGTTCGATCAGCAGATGGTATTGCTGCAGCAGCGCCATATGGGCGGCACTCTCCGTGCTGGCACAGACAGCGTCGCACAGATCGGGTGTGAGGCGTTCGAGTACGGCGGTCTGTGCCATGAAGCGCACCGTATCGGGCGGCAGGCTGTCCAGCAGGTCTTCAAACAGGGTGGTAAACACCGAAGAACTGCCGCCTACGGCTGCGTCCAGTGCCCCGCCCAGGCTATGGCCCAGGGTCGCCAGGCGCAGGGCGGCTGGCCAGCCTTCGGTGCTGGCGTGCAGAGCGTTGATCTGTGCAGCATCGTGGGACTGGGTGTCGGCGCTGTTGAGTAGCCGGGTTGTCTCGTCCAAGTCAAAGCGCAGTGCGGTGACGTCCACATCCAGCCACTGACCGTGGGCACGCAGCCTTGCCAGCGGCAGGGAGGGCGTGATGCGCGAGGTAACGACCAGATGCAGTTGGGGCGGTGCGTGGGTGATGAAAAACGCCAGCGCGTCATGGATCGCTGCGTCATGGATCCACTGCCAGTCGTCCAGCACGACGATGGCTTCTCCACCGAAGCTCTCCAGGTCATTGAGCAGCAGCGACAGTACGGCGCGGGGCGCTGCCAATGCTCTGCCTTGCAGCAGGGGCAGTGCTGCATCGCCCACGCCCTGGCCCAGGCGTTGCAGGGCCTGGGCCAGGGCATAGAGAAAACGGGCGGGTTCGTCGTCGTCCTGCGACAAGCTTAGCCAAGTGCAATGGTGGCCCTGCGCCTGCCACCACGCCACCCAACTGGCGGCCAGCGTGCTTTTGCCAAAACCGCCCGGCGCGGTGAGTGTGACCAGCGGCACCTCCAGCACCTGGTCGCGCATCGCATCCAGGCGAGGACGGGCGATAGTGCCGTGCGGCGGGCGCACGACCCGTATCTTGGTGCGCAAAAAAGTGTCTGGAGGGCCGGCGGACATGGCACCCAGTCTAGCCAGGGCCTGGGCCGCAAGTGAGAGGGCTTGCCCCATCCCCCGGGGCATCCCCTGCGCCATCCCCCATCGAGGTGTGTTCAGGCCCCGTGCCGGGGGATGGCGGTGTGCGCCAGCGGTTTCTACAGTGGCTGCACTGCTTGTGAAGACCGCAGGCAGCGCCGGACAACCCACAAGAGACAGGAGACAACGATGGCCTATGTGCCTATGACCCCTCTGGGCGCTGAGCCCGATTTTTCTGACACCGCCGCAGCCATCCAGGCTACGGTGCGCCGTTTTGCCAGCGAGGTGCTGCGCCCACTGGGCCGCCAACTCGACCGCATGGCGCCCGAGGAGGTGATTGCGCCCGACTCGCCCCTGTGGCCCATGTACGGCCAGTTCGCTGCGCTCGGTTTTGGTGTGGACGATCTGCTGGCCATGGAGCCGTTCGAGCGCTCGCGCACGATGTCAATTTTGTTCGAAGAGCTGGGCTGGGGCGACTCGGGCCTGGCAATCTCGATTGGCGCAGGGCTGATTCCAGCCATGATCAGCGCCATCCTGGGCAACGACTTTTGCCGCAGCCTTGCCAGCGACGACAAGCTGGGCTGCTGGATGATCACCGAGCCCGACCACGGCAGCGACACGCTGGACCCGGCGCGCATGATCTTCCATCCGCAGGGCGAGTACGGGCGGCCCAACTGCGTGGTGACGATCCAGGGCGACGAGCTGGTCATCACCGGCCAGAAATCCGCCTGGGTTTCCAACGGCACCATCGGCCAAGTGGGCATTCTCTATGCTGCCTGCGACAGCGGCAGCGGACCGGACACGCGAAAAGGCGCCGTGGTCGTCGTGCCCATGGACACGCGTGGCATCACGCGCGGCAAGCCGCTGGACAAGATGGGGCAGCGCGCGCTCAATCAGGGCGAAATTTTCTTTGACAACGTGCGCCTGTCCAAGGACCACCTGTTGGCTGGGCCCGACCAGTACCAGCAGGCGACCTACTTGGTGCACACCCTGGCCAACGGGTTGATGTCGGCCACCTTCACGGGCTGTGCGCGCGCCGCCTATGACTTGGCGTTGGCTTACGCGCACGAGCGCCGTGCCGGGGGCGTGCCCATCATTCGCCACCAATCGGTGGCGCACCGGCTGTTTCACATGTTCCGCAAGGTGGAGGCGTCCTGCGCCTTATCACGCCGGGTGCTGCACTACAACTTCCAGGCGCCGGTCATGGCGCTGCAGGCAGCCATGGCGGCCAAGGTGACGGCAACACAGACCGCTTTTGAAGTCGCCAGCGAGTCTGTGCAGATGCACGGCGGCAATGGCATGACGCGCGAGTACCCGGTGGAAAAACTGCTGCGCGACGCCCGCGCCTCGCTGATCGAGGACGGCTGCAACGAAATCCTCGCCATCAAGGGCGGCTACCACCTCATCAACCCCGATCTGCTTTAACCCCACCCCATCTAGGAGACATCTCATGGCAACGCAATACCAAGTCGTTCTCTACGGCGCCAGCGGCTACACCGGCAAGCTCGCCGCCTGGAAGCTGGCCCAACGCGGCATTCCCTTTATTGCCGCCGGGCGCAACGCCGACCGGCTGAAGGCCGAGATGGCCAAGATCCCTGAACTGGAAGGCCACGACTACCTGTGCGTGGGCGTGGCGCACGACCAGGCCGCATTGACCGAGCTGTTCAAGGGCAGGCAGGTGGTGCTCAACGTCGTCGGCCCCTTCATGCAACTGGGCAAGCCCGTGGTGCAGGCGGCGCTCGATGCCGGTTGCCACTACTTTGACACCACTGGCGAGACGGACTGGATGCTGTACCTGCAAAAGGAATACGCCGCTGCCTTCGAGCGCAAGGAGCTAGCGCTGTGCCCGGCCAATTCCTATATGTGGACCGAAGGCGCGATTGCCGCTGAGATTGCGCTGGAGACCCCGGGCATCGACACGCTGGACCTGCTGTACTACGGCGACGCGCAGGTGAGTGTGGCCTCGACCATGTCGTTTCTGCGCATGTGCACCAAGCCCATGTATTACCTCAAGGGCGGCGAGCTGGTGCAGTGGCCCTGGGCCACGGCGTACGACGTGGCGGTGCCTGGTGTGCATCGCATCATGAAGGCCATGCCCTGGGGCGGTGCCGGCGAACCCGTGTGGTATCAGGGCCATGAACAGGTCAAGAACTGCCAGGTACTGTTCTCGCTGGGGAACCAGGAGTTGTTCATGGGCATCATGGGGGTGCTGCAGCAGTTCGAGCAGGAGCACCGCCATCTGGATGCCGCCGCTCAGGAAGAGATGACCAACGCCATCGGCCAGCAGATCACCCAGGTCGAGCCGCCGCGCGAGACGCCCAAGCTCCACCGAGCCGTGGTGTCCTGCCAGGCGCGGGGCAACACGCAGTCGGTCAGCGTCATTATCCGCGGCAGCTGCGCCTACTCGCAGACCGGCGTGTTCGCCGCCGAGGCCGCGCAGCGCGTGCTGGGCAAGCAGCTCAAGGCAGTGGGCTTTGGCTCGGGTGCGCGCATTCTGGGCGCACGCCAGTTGCTGGCGGCGCAGGCGAACGAAGGCTACCTGTCTTGGGAAGTCCGGACGCATTGATTGCTCCTTGATTGATAGCTTCCAGCGCTTGAAGAATGAGCGCTGGAGGTTTTTTTGACTCATATTCTTGGAGCATCCCGTGGAACCGATCTACATCGTCGGCGTCGGCATGACGCCCTTTGGCCGTCACCTGCAATGGAGCGTGAAAGACCTCGCGCGCCAGGCCGTGGAGGCGGCGCTGCAGGACGCGGGCTGCGAACCCGCCCAGCTGCAAGCCGCCTACTTCGCCAACGCCACCCAGGGGCACATGGAGGGCCAGCACATGGTGCGTGGGCAGCTCGCGCTGCGCGCCATGGGCATCGGTGGCATCCCCGTGGTGAACGTGGAAAATGCCTGCGCCAGCGCCAGCACGGCGTTGCACTTGGCAGTGCAACATGTGCAAAGCGGCGCGGCCGACATTGTGCTGGCCGTGGGCGCGGAAAAAATGGTGTCCGAGGACAAGGCGCGCATGTTCGCCGCCTTCGACGGCGCCTGGGACGTGCACGATACCGAGGCCAGCCAGGCGCGCCTGCTCGCCATGGGCGAGGGTGTCACGCCGCCCGCGGGCAGCCAGTCGCCGCGCCCCTACAGCGTGTTCATGGACATCTACGCTGCCATGGGCCGCATGCACATGCGCGCTTTCGGCACCACGCAGCGCCAGTTCGCCGCCGTGGCGGCCAAGAACCATGCGCATTCGGTGCACAACCCGCTGGCCCAGTACCGCGAAGCCATGAGCGTGCAGCAGGTGCTGGCTGCGCCGCCCATCAGCTACCCGCTCACGCTGCCCATGTGCTCGCCGGTCAGCGACGGTGCAGCGGCGGCCATCGTCTGCAGTGCGGCAGGCCTCAAGCGCTTGCAAGGAGATGCACGCCGAGCGGTGCGGGTGCTGGCCTGCGTGCTGCAGACCGGCAGTGAGCGCGAGGCGATGGACCTGGAGAACCACCTGGTGCGCAAGGCCTCGCACCGGCTCTACGAACAGGCGGGCGTGGCCCCGCAGGATGTGGGCGTGGCCGAGGTGCATGACGCCACGGCGATTGGCGAAATTCTGCAGTCCGAGCTGCTGGGCCTGGTGCCTCCCGGGCAGGGCGGCCCGGCGGCCGAGCGCGGCGAGACGAGCCTGGGCGGGCGCATCCCCATCAACCCCTCGGGGGGGCTGGAGAGCAAGGGGCACCCCATCGGTGCGACGGGACTGGGGCAGGTGTTCGAACTGGTCACGCAGCTGCGCGGTGAAGCTGGGGCGCGCCAAGTGCCAGACGTGCGTATGGCGCTGGCGGAAAACGGTGGTGGGCTCGCGGGCGTGGAAGAGGCCGTGGCCTGCCTCACGCTGCTGGGCCGCTGAACAGGAGTACACAGCATGAGTCTTTACCCCGACAACATTTTCGCCGGCATGGTCGCCAACCGCGCGGCCGAGCTGCCGGACTTCGAAGTGTTCACCGTCGAGGGCGGCGGCCAGCGCCCCGACGAGGTACGCAGCTACCGCCAGCTCTGGGACAACGGCCAGCGCATGGCGCAGGTCATGCTGGACCTGGGCATCGCACCCGGTGAGCGTGTGGCCCTGCTCATGGCCAACCATGTGGAGTTCGTTGAGGCCATGGTGGCCGCGAGCATCGTAGGTGTGGCCGTGGTACCCATCGACCCGCGCACCAAGGGCGACAAGCTGCAGTTCCTGCTTGCCAGCAGTCAGTGCAGCGCCGTTTTCGCCGCCGACTATGCGCTGCCTCATCTGCAGCCGCTGCGTGCGCGCCTGTCTGGCCTGCGCTGGGCCATGGCCTTTGCTACCGACGAGGGTGAAAGACCTCTGTCGAACTACAAGGATGTGGTGAATTGGGAGGCCGCCGCGCCATTGATCGCTCCCGATCTGCCCATTGTCACCACTGACCCGGACGCCGCGCTGGAGCTGATCTTCACCTCCGGCACTACGGGCGACCCCAAGGGCATCGTCCTCACGCACCGGCGCTACTGCGACACCGTCGCCCTGGCCCAGCGCCTGTTTGCCTACCGCGACGATGACGTGCTGTATTCTGGCCTGTCGCTCACCCACGCCAACGCCCAGCTGTTGACCTTGGGCGCGGCTCTGGCCTGCCGCCTGCGCTGCGTGCTGTCGCGGCGCTTCACCAAGTCGCGCCTATGGGACATCACGCGCAAATACGGCGCCACCAGCTTCACCCTGCTGGGCGGCATGACCACGGCGGTCTATGCCGAGCCGCCCAAGGCCAATGATGCCGACAACCCCGTGCGCTGCGTGGTGTCCGCCGGCATGCCTGCCGCCATCTGGCAGGATTTTCAGCGCCGCTTTGGCGTGCAGGTCCTGGAGTTCTACGGCGCTGCCGAAGGGGGCCTCACCTTCAACTACCCGGGCCAGGGCCCGGTGGGTAGCATCGGCAAGCCGCCGCCCACGTTCACCTATCGCATCGTCGATGAGGCGGGCAACGATGTGCCACGCGGTCAGGGTGGCGAGCTACTGTTCCGCCACGCCAGCGGTGTACCCTTTGCCATCGAGTACTACGCTAACCCCGAAGCCTCTCAGCGCAAATGTGCGGGCGGCTGGCTGCACATGGGCGACGTAGTGCACGAGAACGACGATGGCTGGCTGTACTTCGACCACCGCAAGGGTAGCGGCATCCGGCGCAACGGCGAATTTATCGCCACAGCCTTCATAGAAAAAGCGATTGCTGAGTCGGGTTTGGTGGACGATGTGTATGTCTACGGCATCGCCAGCGCGCAGCTGGCCCCGGGCGAGAAAGAGGTGGTGGCCGCCGTGGTGCCTAAGGATGCCGTGGAATTTGACGCGCAGGCGCTTTTCCAGGCCTGCCTGCACCAGCTGGAGGCAGGTATGGTGCCGAGCTTTATCCAGGTGCTGAGGCAGATCCCCAAGACAGCCTCGGAAAAACCGCAGGATCGTTTTCTGGCTGAGGCCTTCGCGGCGCAACCTGAGACCATTTTCCGGCGCACTGTTGGGTCATAGCAAGCTTCCATTGAACGATAGGTACAGCTCTTTTGGGTTCGGTTACATCATTCCGGCGACGTACTTGCCCACCATGGCAAGGCAACTCGTCTCTGACCCGCTGGTATTCGGTCTGACTTGGCCCATTTTTGGCGTGGCGGCGGCGCTGTCGGTCGCTTTTGCGTCTCGCTGGTTGTCGGCCTGGCCGCGCAGAAAAGTCTGGGCCGCAGCCCAGGCCGTCATGGCCTTGGGCACCTTGCTTCCGCTGTGCCAACAGTCCTTGTGGACGCTGACCGCTTCGGCGGTTTTGGTGGGAGGCACTTTCATGGTCGCCACCATGGCCGGCCTGCAATTGGCGCGGGAGCGGATGCCCTCCAACCCGACACCGCTGCTGGCCCGCATGACCGCCGGTTTCGCGGCCGGTCAAATCGAGGGCCCGCTGCTGGTGCGATTGATCGGGACCACCCAGTGGGCGGGGTGGGATGCGCTCCATTGGGCGAATGCAGCCGCTACCGTGCTGTTGGCTGCCACGGCGTTTTGGTTGTGGCGCGGTGGTCGCAGCGTGCCGCCTCATCGATAGGCCAATCGGCCGCCCAGACAGTGGCGTCGTTTGCAACGTGTATGCGGCCACTGCCAGCGGCGCGGGTTGATCGGGAACACCAGGGTAGTCAGGCGGGTATTGCCATACGTCGTCGAGCGCGAAGGCACCGGGACGGGAATTTCCCATGCTTGTCTTACAGAGCGCAGTGCCTATCGCTGACCTGGATAGTGGGCTGCAGCGCATCCACTGTGGCTACCTCCTAGAGGAACGGTAGCGCGCGCCAGCAAATCCTTGCGGCCACGCTTGCAAGAAAGTCCCCATGCCCGGCAAAGCACAGGATTCACAGACGAACCCACCCTCCAGCGCAGATTCCTGGCTGAACAAACTCGGGCCTGGCTTGGTCACCGGGGCAGCAGACGATGACCCCAGCGGCATCGCGACCTATTCGCAAGCGGGTGCCCAGTTCGGTTTCGAGCTGTTGTGGAGCCTGCTGCTGACGTATCCGCTAATGGTTGGCATCCAGATGATCAGCGCGCGCATTGGACGGGTGAGCGGCCATGGCCTGGCCACCAATATCCGCCAGCATTACCCAGCCTGGCTGCTGTACACCCTGGTGTCCCTGCTGGTGCTGGCCAACACCATCAACATTGCCGCGGATATATCTGCCATGGCAGACGCAGTGACCTTGATTCTGGGTGGCAGCGCGCATTTGTATGTGGTTTTTTTCGGGGTGCTATCGCTGTTGCTGCAGGTGTTCATTCCCTACAAAAACTACGTTCGCATCCTCAAATGGCTGACCTTGGTGCTGCTTGCCTACGTGGCGACTGCGTTCATGGTGAAGATTCCTTGGTCCGCTGTGCTGACGAAAACGTTCTTGCCGCATATCCAGTGGAAGCCGGACTACATCACCACCGTCGTGGCGGTATTTGGCACGACCATCAGCCCCTATCTGTTCTTCTGGCAGGCGTCGCAGGAAGTGGAAGAAATGCGCGTCGAACCGCGTGTCCAGGCGCTTAAAAAGACCTTGGGCCAGGCCGACAAGCAACTGCAGCGGATCAAGATCGACACGACCATCGGCATGGCTTTCTCCAATCTCGTCGCATTTTTCATTGTGCTGACTACGGCCGTGACATTGCATGCGCACGGCCTCACCGATATCCAGACCTCGGCCCAGGCGGCAACGGCACTGCGGCCCATCGCCGGAGAATTCGCCTTTCTGCTGTTCACGATAGGCATCGTCGGCACCGGGTTGCTGGCAGTGCCAGTGCTCGCGGGCTCGGCGGCTTACGCGGTGGCTGGAACGTTTCACTGGAAGAGCAGTCTGGAGAGCAAGCCGATGGCTGCGAAAGCGTTCTACGGCATCATCGCGGCGGCCATGTTGTTCGGTATGGCGATAGGTTTGTCGCCTATCGACCCGATCAAGGCCTTGTTCTGGAGCGCCGTGATGAACGGCGTGATCTCGGTGCCCATCATGGTGGTGATGATGCTGATGGCCGCGCGCAGTGACATCATGGGCTCCTTGGTGGTGGGCCTTCGCCTCAAAGTCTTGGGCTGGTTGTGTACTGGCGTAATGTTGGTGGCTGTGCTGGCCATGCTGATCACCATGGCAAGCTGATGGTGCGAAGGAGGCAGTGCTTGGTCGCACGGGCAATGCCGGTTGCGTGCCGGACAGGAATCTGCGGCGGTCGGTCCGGCCCTCCCGATCGGCGCAAGCACCGCCGCCGAGCAGTTGAGCCTGCAGGGGCATGCGTGGGCCGAAGCCGGCTAGCGGCCCGCCTGCCGCGCCGTGGGGACATACGAAAACAGCGCTGCGTCGCTACACTGATCTGTTCTTCCCCCTGCATGTACCGTGCTGACCCTTTTGAACCGCCTGTAGGACGTGTAACCCATGACCACCCCCACCCCTTACACCC